>DRTC01000164.1 GCA_011372345.1 Candidatus Cloacimonadota bacterium | reverse complement strand
GCCTGAAGGTGCCGGACTTTCATCTTCCGCTTCGATTGAAATTGCAACATTGCTTTCCTTCAAAGAATTATACGATTTAGAGATCAAACCTCTTGAGATGATCACACTTGCCCGAAAAGCGGAAAACGATTTCGTGGGTGTGGAATGTGGAATAATGGATCAATTTGCTTCCCTGCTTTCCAGAGAGGAAAAAGCTCTTTTCATAGATTGCAGAAGTCTAAAATATCAATATATTCCGTTGTTGCTTAAAGGTTGTTCGTTTCTTGTATGTAATTCGATGGTGAAAAGAAAATTGGCAGATTCTTCCTACAATAAAAGAAGGCAGGAATGCAGAGAAGCTGTAAAAATTTTGCAGGAATATCTTCCTGAGATTGTATCTTTGCGGGATGTTTCTATTAATGATTTTGAAAAATATAAATTATTACTGCCTGATACATTAAAAAAAAGAATTGAACATATTGTTTATGAGAATGAAAGGGTAAAAGAGGCAGTAAAAGTTCTGAAAAAAGGAAATGCAAAAGCTTTTGGCGAGTTGATGTGTCAGTCTCATAAAAGTTTAAAAGACTTTTATGAAGTCAGCATTGATGAACTGGATTTGTTGGTAGAAATCGGAAAGGATGAACCGGGAGTTTTGGGAGCAAGAGTGACAGGAGCAGGCTTTGGAGGTTGTGTGATTTACTTGGTGAAAAATTCCTTTATCAAAAAGCTAAAAGAATCAATATTGGATGTGTATTCAAAAAAAACGAGACTTATTCCGCAGTTTTATGAAGTCGTTCCTTCGAAAGGAGCGTACGCGAGTGCTCTTGTATCCAAGCCCCTGCTTGGATACATATAGCCCATCAATAAAACAAAAAGGTTACCAAGCTGGGGCTTAGTAACCAGAATATTATAATGAAACAAAACAATACAAAACATCTGAATGTTCAGCTTGCTGATCTTCTCCCGAAAGCATTCGGGATTTGGACAAGTGCCAACATTCCCAAGATTCGACAAGTCGAAACATTCGGAAGCTAGGTATAGTTTCATAGGAGACTTATGAACATTCTAAAATTACTCGAACGAGACGATAAATGGTATCTCGGTGGTGGAGATTCACTTGTTTTTACACCGCTTTTCCCGCAGTGGTTACACATTCCCGGATTGTGGGATGAAGCACATTTTTATAACATCCCGATAAAACCGCTTTATACGATTTCATTCCTTTTAAAAGATGGTAAAGAACTCAAACCAAAATTGATAGATACAAAATGGGATCCGTCCAAATTAATAAGAAGATTTTCCTTAACAAACGATCTCGCATTCATAGAAACAGATGTTCTACTTCCAAATGATACACTTTCCACTACTTTGAAGTTTGAAGGAAAAAATCAGGAAATCGAGGTGATCTTATGGACGGCACAGGTAAATAATAAAAACGAAAAAACACTTTCTTTTTCCAAAGAAGAGAATGGAATTTTGTTTAATCGAGAAAATAAATTACGAGGTGAATATCCCTTCAATTTTTCAATGTTTCTCGGAATGGAACATTCATCTTATTCCGTAAATCTTTCCGAATACACAGTAAATCAGCCCAAATTTGAGTACACTCCGTTTTATGAGAAATTTGTTGGAAAGCTTACCGATGAAATTCATAATAAAGGAATTAATCCTGACGGATTGCTCTATATTGGCTTACATAAACATTTGAAAATTAAAGAAAATGCTGAAGTAAAGATTTTTCTTTCGGTCGCAAAAACTTCCAAAAAAGCAAAAGAAATTTTTAATGAATCTTTCAATACTATTAATCCAATAAAAGAAAGTGAAAGGAATTGGCAAAAGTTTTTTAATTCCGTTCCGCATTTTGAATGTTCCGATAAATTTATCGAAAAATATTATTGGTATCGCTGGTTTGGATTGCGTCTTTTTATGATGAATAGTTCTTATTCCTATCCCTGTGTTTGCGAAGGACCTGCCTATTTCCGGATGCCGATTTCCTATTCCGCTCAATGTCATATGCTGGAAACACGCTGGATGGATAACCCAAAAGTTGCAGAAGGCAGTTTCCTGAACTTCGTAAAAAATCAGAACCAAAACGGCAGTTATCCGGGAAATTTATATCCAATCGATATTGATAGAAAGAGCTTTTATCAT
>DRTC01000163.1 GCA_011372345.1 Candidatus Cloacimonadota bacterium | reverse complement strand
GATATCAAAACTGCTAAAATGATCCTTTTAGTGGGAAAATCTTTCTGGAACAGCGGTATGTTCGCTTGGAAAATAGAGACAATTGTGCAAGCATACCAAGATCATCTGCCAAAGGTTATTTCGCTTCTGGAAAGAATATCCAACAAATGGAACGAAACGGGAATCGATGCAGATATTTCCGCTGAATGGTCTCAAATGCCGAAATTACCGATCGATATCGGGATTATGGAAAAAGCGGAAAAGAGAATTGTCATTCCGGTAGATTACGGCTGGAGCGATGTTGGTAGTTGGAAAGCACTTTATGATATTTCGGAAAAGGATGAAGATCAGAATGTCCTGAAATGCAAAAATCTGATTCTGAACAGCAAAGAAAATTATGTTTATTCCAACAAATTGGTAACTCTGATCGGAGTTGAGAATCTGATTGTCCTGGAAACTGAAGATGCACTTTTGATTTCTTCCAAAGATAAATCCGAAGATGTGAAGAAAATCGTGAATAAGTTGAAAGAGGAGAGGATGAACGAATACCTTTAGTTTTCATAGGAGGTGAAAATGAAAGGATTTATATTAACTTTAATAACAATATTTTCCTGTGTTTTATTGTCTCAGGAATATAATTTTATTTCTCAGTATGAGGGTAGTAATCCAACTGGAATAAGGTATGAAGACTATGTTTATTTCAATTCCGGAGGTAATATTCATATCCTGGATTTTTCTGATCCTGACAATATTTCTCTCATCGATGATTTTCATATTGGTCATCAAATGGCATACAGTATGCATATCAAAGATGAGTTGCTTTTCATTGGAATTAGTAGAGGATGCTTAATTTATTCTTTAGAAAATCCTGATAATCCGCAACTTCTAAACCATATTTCTGCTCAAAACAATACTGTGCGCATGATTTTCACAGTAGATTCCCTTCTAATTAACATTGATGTAGGAATTGCCAGAATTTACAATATTGAAAATCCTAATGAACCCGAATACTTATCTTATATCACTTTTGAATACGATGAACAAGCCTTTTGTCTAAATAACAGAATTTTGTATGGTTCAGTTCAAGTTGGTTATAGTGGACCGCAATATATTTTAGGATATGATTTAACTGATGCTGAAAATCCGGAAATTATTGCTGATTATTTATTTGGTTGGTATTATGATCCTCATCCTGATTATATGGTAACTCGAGAAAACAATCTATTTGTTGCTGTGAATGATTCATGCAAAATATACGATATCTCTGTTAATGATGAGATAAATCATATTACAACTTTCGAGCTACCGGAGTATGTTGATATTATTAGGATTGAGAATGATATCATGTTTGTTGAAAGTGATGATAGCAACCTGTTATTATTAGATATTTCTGATATTGAGAATCCGGAAGTTCTTACTACTCATGAAATTGGTTATGACATTTCCGATGTGTTTATCACTTCAAATTTTATATTAGTTTCCGGATATTCTCTTGGATTCAGTATCCTGAACTTCAGCGATGTTAATGACATTCACCAGATTTATTCTTATGATGAGACAGATTCATTTTATGCAATCAAAATTCTGGATGATCTGGCTTATATGAGCAGTCATGTGGATGGATTGGAAATTATCGATATTTCCAATATTGAAGAACACCAGACTTTAGGTCATTATCCTGCTGAAATGTTTGAGACAATTGAATTATATGACTCTTATTTATACTGCTTCAATGATTTTGATACATTACTTACGATTTTTGATGTTTATGATCCCCAAAATCCATTTCCGACAGGAACGATTGAAATGGAGAATTATATAAGTGACTTTTGTCTGGTTGAAAATTATCTTTATGTTATGGAATTTAATTCTGGAATGCATATTTTTGATTTAACTGAGCCGGGAACACCTTATGAAATATTTTTTGAATCGATCAGCGGAAGTAAATTGAATGTATTTGAGAATTTACTTTATCTTGCAGACCAGGCAAGTGAATATCCTTATGAAAAGTATTTAAAACTATATAATATCGATAATTTCAGTTTTGAACTTCTTTCTCAAGTTTTGCTTGGAGAGGGTACCGAATATTCTGTGAAAGATATCTTCTTTGAATATGATGAAAATCCAGAAATTTATCTGCATCTTTATCGAGGAGTTGCATCGCTATCGAATTCATCAAATCAATTGATCTTAAATGATGTGCTTATTTTACCAGGGATAACATCCAAGACTTTTTATGATGGTTATTACATTTATGCTGCAAACAGTTTAGGCAGCGGTTCAATTAATGTTATCAATCCTGATTTGGAGATTGGCATTGAAACTACTATTCCAGCCTATGCAAATGGTTTCAGTAAACATCATAACACTTTGTTTATAACACAGAGTTCTTCCGGTTATTCAATATATGATATACCGTACACAGATGTTTTAGAAAATGAGTATGATCCCTCAACTGATCATTTTTTAATACGAAATTATCCGAATCCTTTCAATCAATCAACATCCTTAACTTTTTCTATTCCAGAAGAATGTAGACAAAATTCCATTGAACTTAATATTTATAATATCAAAGGACAATTAATAAATACTTTGATTTCTGAACCTTCGAATTTTAAAGAACGAGCGATTACTTGGTTTGGAGATAATTTCGAAAATGAACCTGTTTCGACTGGAATTTACCTCTATACTTTAGAAATAGATGGAAAACCAAAAGCAACCAGGAAAATGACTTTGTTAAGATAATGAAAAATAAGATATTCTTCGTGTTCCTTTGTGTCTTTGAGCCTTCGTGGTGGAGAAAAAGATGAAAATTGCAGTAATCGGTTCCAAAGAATTTTCAAACTATAATTTACTCAAATCCATTCTGGATAAAGAAAAAGAAATCGAGCAGATCATCAGCGGAGGAGCAGAAGGAGCAGATACTCTCGCTCAAAAATATGCTCATGAAAACAACATCAAATTCCTGGAATTTGCTCCTAACTATGAAGAAAATGGAAATGAAGCCAAACATATTCGCGACAGACTCATCATTGAAAATTGCGACAAAGTTATTGCCTTTTACGATGAAAAATGCGAAGGCACTAAATACACCATGGATCATGCCAGGCAGATGCATAAACCTATTTATGTTATTCTGTATGAAAAACTGATTTAATGAAAAAAATAATCATCGGCATCCACGGACTGAAAAACAAAGCTCCGGCAGATATTCTCCAAAACTGGTGGGAACTTTCTATTCGTGAAGGTTTGGTAAAGAATGGATTTTTCGACAAAAAACTAAAATTCGAACTCGTTTACTGGGCAGATTTGAATTACTCTCAACCTTTAGATCCGAATATTCGGGACAAAAAAGATCCTTTTTATATTCCAAATCCATATTGTCCGTCATTGGAAAATAATAAATCCGGACATCCTAAAAAACTGAAGCAGAAAGTTCTCGATGCTCTGGAAAAAGAAATGGATAAAATTTTCCTGAACGAACATGGATTCACAGGACTCGATACTCTTGCTGATATGACCATTCACCGCATGTTCAAAGACCTCGATACTTATTATCATGGAAACTGCCGGGCAAAACCTGAACTGAACGCTAAACAGACGATCCGAAAGAGACTTGCGGATGTTCTCTCCAAAAACAAAAAGAAAAAGATCATGCTCATTGCTCACTCAATGGGTTCGATCATCGCTTTTGATACACTCAAATTTGTTATTCCTGAGATTTCGATCGACACTTTTCTTACGATCGGTTCTCCACTTGGAAATGCTGTTATTTTGAAGAAAACCTTAATGGAGTTGAGCCAGAAATTACACAAAGGTGTGAAAATTATTACACCATCGAACATCCAGAACGCCTGGTTCAACTTTTCCGACCTGGATGATAAGATCGTGATGAACTACAATCTTGCTGATGATTTTATCGAAAATCCTAACCGGGTAAATCCCATCGATATCATCGTTGAAAATGACTATGAATATGAATCAGAGCCGAATCCACACAAAGCTTACGGATATTTGCGAACTCCTCAAATTGCTGAAATAATCGATAATTTCCTGCACTCTAAAAAATAAATTTGACAATTATTTATTATATTTCATTTTACTCGCATATTTTGGATTCATTTATGCATCTTGGTTTTTCAATATCTGAATTAGAAATTTTCATTTATTTTGAGGAGGATGGATGAAAAAGACGATTCTTTTTTTTGTTTTTATTTTATTTATTTATTTTTTATTTTCAGATGAAATCCAACAACCAATCAAAAAACTAAAAGCGATCAACACTATAAAAGGTAAACCTCCAACCAGTACCAGACCAATTCCCGATTACGAATTCCTTATCGAACCAGCAGATTTAATGTTCACTTATTACGAT
>DRTC01000162.1 GCA_011372345.1 Candidatus Cloacimonadota bacterium | reverse complement strand
TAAGAAAATTCAGAAGTCTATCCCACGCATAAATTGTGATCTGTTTTCTTAATTCCCTGCTTTTACCTTTAGATAATTCTACTTCCTTTTCAATATCTAAAGAAAAAAAATGGAGGATTTTCTCTGGTAAAATCCCCCAAACTTTATCCTCAGAATATACAATAAATATTTTTTTTGATTTATTTTTTATCCTGAATTTCATTTTCCGAAACATCATCTAATTTTAAGATCGCTCTGACCTTTGTTTCAATCTCTTTTAAAATTTCATCATTTTCTTTTAAAAAATCTTTAACTCTTTCCGTACCCTGACCAATTTTCATCTCACCGTAAGAAAACCAGGAACCGCTTTTTTTGATAATATCGTTTTGGACAGCAATATTGATCAGAATATCAAAATGGGAAATTCCAACTCCGAAAATTATTGGAAATTCAACAGTTTTAAATGGTGGTGCAAATTTGTTTTTTACAATCTTAACTCTCGTTTTATTACCGACAATTTCAGCATCCGAACCGATCTGCTTGATCGAACCGGTTCTGCGAACTTCCATTCTTAAAGATGAATAAAACTTCAAAGCAACTCCACCTGTCGTTGTTTCCGGATTCACATACGATGGAACTCCGATCTTCATTCTGGTCTGATTGATGAAGATCACGGCAGTATTGGATTTGCTGATGATTCCAGTTAACTTTCTCAACGCCTGAGACATCAATCTTGCCTGCAAACCTACATGCGAATCTCCCATGCTTCCTTCGATCTCTGCTCGCGGAACAAGAGCTGCCACAGAATCTAAAACAATCAAATCGATAGCATTACTGCGCACAAGAGTTTCCACAATTTCCAATGCCTGCTCTCCTCCATCAGGTTGAGAAAGCAGCAGATTTTCCGTATCGACTCCGATATTTCCTGCATAAATCGGATCGAGGGCGTGTTCTACATCGATGAAAGCAACTACTCCTTCTTTTTTCTGGGCTTCGGAAACTGCGTGCAGAGCTAGAGTGGTTTTTCCTGAAGCTTCCGGTCCGTAGATTTCGGTTATTCTTCCGCGTGGAATTCCTCCGATCCCGAGAGCAGCATCGAGATTCATAGCTCCGGTTGGAATGACATCGACTTTCGCTTTCGGCTTATCACCCAAACGCATTATTGTTCCGAGTCCAAACTGCTTATCCAGTTGGCTCATCGCAGTTTTTAAGGCTGAATCTTTATCTTTTGTGGGCATTGTTTTCCTCCAATTATTTTTTATCCTTCATTAGGTTTATCAATCAATTTCTTCACTTCATTTATCGCGATTTTCATATCCACAAACGACTGTTCTACTTCTTCTTTGCTGAATTTTGAAAGAACATTATAATCGCCTGCTTTTCTATCTTTAAACGCTTTATGAATAATTTTACTGATTTTTTTATCAACTAATTTCTCTTTCACAATGTTTCGGTCAAACCAGCCAATTAATTGATTATGTTTGGATGTGGAAAATTTATGTTTAATGGCTAAAGCAGATATGGTGTAGAATATTCCATAATAAATCCGATTTATTGCCAGCGATAATTCATTATTTTGAAGTAGAAATTCGACTTTATCAATTGTTTCAATTCCTTTCTGCAAATAATTCTCAATTAATATTTCTCGCTCTTTAGCGGTTAAAGTCATAATTCCACACCATTTTCGAGAGCATTTACAATAAAGGGCAATTTCCCTTTGATGCTGTTTAGTTCATTTTTTGAGATTAGACTGATATCCGTCAAAATATCATATTTAAAATCGATTTCCCAACTTTTGTCGTAAACCTTGTTTTTGAATTTCCAGTCGTATTTTTTTTTCAGGATTAAAAGAATATCGTAATCAGAATATTTGTTGGATGTTCCTTCAATTTGCGAACCGAAAAGAATTATCTTTTCAATAAATTCAGGAAAACTCTTTTTCAAGAGCGTTTTGAGTTCACTCATTGCTTTTGTATTATACATTTTTTCCTAGTCCATATTTCTCAATTTCATAATAAACCGGACCTTCCGGTCGCAAAATACTTTCATAAAAAGCTGCTTCCGAAACTTCAAAATCCAATACTGAAATTTTCTTGGATAAAATTTGTGAGATAAAAAAATCAGGCAATCTTTTTTTTATTCTTCCCAAAGTAGCGTGAAATCTTAATGATTTTTTATCGGGAATGTAATCCATTTGATGTAATTTATTCTTGATTTTTTTTGCTGCTTTGAAAATATCTTTGTTTTCAGTTGTCATCTCGATCCAGATAAGTCGCGGATTTCTGCCGGGAATTATTTGGATTTCAGGATTTGAAAATTTCAAAACCGGAACTTCAGCAAAAATTTCCTTAAAATATTCTGAAAGATCGGAAATATCGTTTTCTTGTGTATCACCGATGAATTGTAAGGTAATATGCAGATTTTCTGCATCAACCCATTTTACACTTTTAGGAAAAGATGATTGCAATTCTCTGATAATATTGGAGAATTGAATTTTGAGTTGTGAAGGAAGTTCCAAAGCGAGGAAAGTTCGCTTCACCTTTTATATCCGATATCGATCAGGAATTTTTTGCGAGTAGTAATATCAGTATCGAGTTCTATCCCTTTTGGTGAAGAACCGTCTATCACACCAAGAACACCCTTTCCCTGTTCATTTTGAACGAGAATTACCTGCACCGGATTGGCAGTCGCACAAAAGATGCCGACAACTTCTCTACAGGTTTTAACGGCAGGCAAGACATTAACGGGAAAAGCATTTCTCATCACGATCAGAAATGTGTGTCCTGCTCCCAACCTTTTCTGGTTCTTAACGGCTATTTCGATCAATTCGTTATCATTTCCTTCTTTCCTGACCAGACACGGACCTGATGCTTCATTAAAAGCTAAACCAAACTTGATTCCCGGGCAGCTATTTACCATTGCTTCATAGAGGTCTTCCACGGTTTTGATAAAATGGGACATTCCAAAAATGAGATTACAATCTTCCGGGAAGTCGATTTTTTCAATTAATAGCTCCATTTTTTCTCCCTCGATTTTGAAAAAAATAATTTGAGTAATCTTGAAAAATTTTAAAAAACGGAAAACCAAATAAATAAAAAAAGACCGTAAATACGGTCTTTTTATCTCTAACAACCTTTATTAAAAAACTTTAGCAACTTTATTAGCTTTAAGACAGGAAGCACAGATTTTTATCCTCTTTACTTTCCCATCGATATTAGCTTTTATTGTACTTAAATTCGGATAAAACTTCCTCTTGGTTGCATTTAAAGCGTGACTTCTATGGTTGCCAACCAGAGGTTTTTTTCCGCATACATCACAAACCTTTGACATCTTTCACCTTCCTAATTTACTACTTTTAATAGATTTAAACCTAAAAAAAAAATCCCGACTTATCTGGCAAGAATTTTTATTTCTACCCGCGAAATATTCGAAAAGAATTTAGACAGGATTGATAAGGTTTAATTATTGAACTTATCTATTTTTTTTGCAGATAATTTTTTTTGTGTTGTCTAAAAAAGCGGAAAAAGAAAAAGTTGGATTATGGACAGAAATAAATTTGAAGTAGTTCTGCGTACGGAAAACAAGAAGATATTCAATTATCTTCTGAAAATACTGCGTAATCGCGAAGATGCTGAAGACCTGCTGCAGGAAGTATTTATTTCTTTCTATAAAAAAATGGATAATGTGAACGAAAAAACATACATTCCTTATCTTTTCAGGACAGCTTATCATAAATCGTTGAATCTTATCAAATCGCGCAAAAAGAAGGAAAAATTCAGTCAGCATTATGAAGACCTGGAAAATATCGCAAAATATGAAGATAAGATCGAAACCGACGATAAAAGCGAATTGATCAGAAAATGTATGAGAAAATTGCCGGAAAAGCAGGCTTTCATTCTGGAAATGCAGTTTTATCAAAAAATGAGTTATAAGGAAATTGCGGAACTGCTGTTAACGACTCCGTCTGCAATTGATTCCAAACTGGTTCGGGCAAAAAAGAAATTAAAAAAAATAATTTTGCAGGAAATGAAAGAAAATCCTGTCCATAACAGTAGAGGTGAGATTTATGAGTAGAATTTTTAAATGCAAATATGCAAAAAAATTAAATGCATATATCGATAGTGAATTATCAAAAAAGGAATTCACCAAAATTCAAGAGCATTTAAAAGACTGTTTGTACTGCCAGAAAGAGATCAGGGAAATCAACAAGATCAATGCTTTCTTATCCGGTTATCAGAACGAGGATGTTCCTGAAAACTTGAATGAAAAAATTCTGTCTTCAGTTGGGAAACATTCTATAAATGAGCGAAAAGCTATTTTTTTGAGAAGAGTCAGCAGGCTTTCGATCGCAGCTTCTATTCTTTTTTCTCTCTTTTCAGGAATTATTTTAAGCAACATCACTTTTTCCAATAATTCAACTTTATCTGCGGAAAATACGGAGATCGAATTTGCTCAAGATTCGCTTTATGATTATCTGCTGGTGGAGGAATAATGCTGAAACGAACTTTGATCATCCTTTTTATTATTTCAATGGTTTTCAATATCGCTTTTGTGAGCACATTTATTTACCATCGAATTATGATGAGACCGAGATTTCCCGAACAACCTATTCCTGAACCTCTCTCGCCTTATCCGGAATTGATCGAAAGAATTGAGGAAGGAAAAAAGCAAATAATGCCGCTCCGGCAAAAATTCCAAAAATCAAAAACAGCCTTTATCGAAGCTTTAAAATCTCAAGATTTTAATAAAGAAGAATTAATGTTAATATTAGAAAAAACATTGGAAAACCAGGTGAAAATGGAAAAAGAACTCGGTCTCAGACTGATCGAATTGAGGAAAGAAATGAATCCGGAACAGGCTAGAAGGTTCTTTTGTAGAAGACAATTTCAGCAACCGGAAAAACAACAACCAAAATTTCCAAAATTTAGAGAATTAATAAAAAACAGGAGGAAAGAAAAATGAAAAAAACAATCGTTACGATCATTGCAGCATTAGCATTGTTATCGATGTTAGCTGCATTTGAAAGACCTTGCGGGAGATTTGGTTATCCCGAAGGTGGAGGAAAAGGTTCAGTCCCATTTAATCGTTTTGAAGAAAGCCCGTCAATGTTCGAAGAATTGGAATTAACGGATGACCAGATCGAACGAATGGAATCGATCAGAACAGAATTTCAAAAAAAGAACATCAAATTACATTCTGATATCGAAGTGCTGGAGATCGACAAATTAATTGCTATCCGAAATGAAAATTATGATGAAGCTAAAACACTAATGGATCAGATCTTTGAAATCAGAAAAGAATTAGCCAAAAATCATCTCGAAATGATAGAGAAAAAAAATGAAATACTTACCCCCGAACAAAAAGAAATTGCTGATAAATTTCGATATGAAAACCGCTTTTTTAATAACCGATTCCAAAGAGATAAAAAAGGGAGAAAAGGTTGGGGAAAAGGATGTCATTAAAAGAAAAATCCTGAAATGGAGGTTATGATGAAAGTTTTAAGAAAATTAAACTGGTTGCTGTTATTCGGATTTATCCTGACAACTTCCTGTACAGCCGGAACTGTTTATGTCCGACAAACTCCACCCAAAGTCATTGTTGAAGTTAAACCTGCAAAACCCTATAAAACAGCTGTCTGGATTTCAGGTTATTGGAAGTGGAATAAACGCAGACACAAATATGTTTGGATTAATGGTCATTGGAAAAAAGTCAAACACGGAAAAACCTGGAAAACAGGATTCTGGAAGCAAACTCCGCAAGGCTGGATTTGGGTGAAAGGTTACTGGAAATAGGAAATTCTGAACAATCTCCTCTAATGAAAAAAGCAGGCATGATTAGATGCCTGCTTTTTTTAGGATTCAAATTTGAGAAGATCACTTCCAATTTTGAGTCCTTCTATTGATAAACCTGTTTTTCGGTTTATTGTTTTAACATCGAGGAAATTTTAATATGGAGATAACTCAAACCAACTTTCTTGGAAATTAATACTCAGATTGAAATATTTTAAGAAGCTCAATCCGAGCAAGCCATCCACAAAGCTTTTCGGAGGTAAGTCATGAACAATTACTTCTACATCCCTTAATTTAGAATTTCCGACAATAACCTCGGGTAGTTTTATTAAAGGTGACATTTCTAATCCCGAAGCTGTTATTGTCTCGATCCGATTTTTATAGTCATACTTATCCAAAGACAGGGCTTCTGCAACTTCCCAGGGAATCATCGTATATGTAGCTCCGGTATCCAAAACCATTCTGATCTTTTTCTTTATTTGACAGTTTTGTAGCAATACATCGACAATTATCACATTCGGATCTGTTTCAAAAAATATTTTCATAATTAAAATGCTACCGCGTATTTTTTTTGGGGAATTTTACCGGTATAAAAATGATATGTATATTTCTTTAAATATTTTTTCATTGCCGAATAAGTATCATCTCTATTTTTACTATGTTCGAGTAATTTTATTTCCGTAGGTGTTCCTTTTTTATTTTCACTAATAATTTCGACCAGAACCCATTCATTCTTAAATGTTTTTTTAATTTCATTCAAATTCATACTTCTTTACCATCCTTCCATAAAAATCTTATTAAAATAATTTTAAAATTTTTTATGAGTGTTTTTCTCCAACATTTTATCCTCCGATATTTTATAAGAACATTATTTTTATTTGAATGTATCGGAATTTCAAAATTAGCCACAGAGTCACAGAGATCACAGAGATTTTTTATTTTGCATTTCAATTTTCTGAATTCCCGTTTCC
>DRTC01000161.1 GCA_011372345.1 Candidatus Cloacimonadota bacterium | reverse complement strand
TCTTTTAACTTATTCCATTCTTCAAGCGATAGGAATGGACTATTGATTTCTTTTCCTTCAATTAATGCTCTTAATGGCATAATTTAACCTCATGTTTCACTTAGTGTTAAGTCCAAATATCAAATGCCATTTCATATTCTGCCTTCCAAACAGGATTTGGTTTTATATTGCATTCCTCCGTAAAACTTTTCGGGAGGGATTGGGAATGCTGAAAACAGCGTTGTTCGTTACCTTTCCTTACTTTCTTTTTCACAATCAGGATGATTGTGTTACATCACTCCTGCAATTCCAACTCGATCCCTCCGAACAAACCGGCAGCTAAATTGTAAAGAAGACCTATAATCAGACCACCGATAAATCCGAATATTCCGTACATTATCGGAAAGATGATGATCCCTATAAATCCGAAATTCATCATAGGAAAGCTATCTTCCATTCCTGTAAATCCTGCTAAAGCGTTCATTCCGCTCATCATTAAATTGAAGAAAAGTGCTGCGATTATTCCAATAAAAACACCGATTATTCCCTGAATTACTGCCAGAGATGTAACTCCGATCTTTTTTATTTTAACTGTCATTTTGGTCTCCTGTATCACCACCATCCCGGCAGTAAATTATTTTTATCATTCATTTTTAATTTTTATTCTCCCATCGTGACGATGGGGCTACAAATCAAATCCGCATTTTTTCAATTGCTCCAGGATTTTCTCCGGTGAAGGATCCCATTGTCCGAGCTTTCTGCTGATATGTTCCGTCCAACTGTAATTCTCAAAAGTAAAAGTTTCCTTTCGTTCTCCGATCAATTTAACCATAAAATTTGCTTTTTTATAATAATCCTGCGCCAGATAACCTTCATCCATTTCCTGCATTGCTTCATCAATTTTCTTTTCATCCAATTTCAGATATTCATCTTCAAAAAGTACAAAATCGAGTGGATAACGAGGACGAGTAGGTTGATTTTCAGCGGGAAAACCAATAGTTATTCCAACGAGGGGAAATACTTTTTTTGGAAGTTTGAAATCTTTTGCAATTTTATCCGCAAAATAAGGGACAGAGCCGATATAACAGGTTCCCAAACCAAGACTTTCCGCAGCAATCACCATATTCTGGGCAAAATAGGCAGCATCCTGAATTCCAAAAAGAAAGCTGGAAAGATCATTAGTTGCGATCTGCCAGTTTCGTTTTTCCATGATCTTCCCGATTTTATTCAGATCGACACAAACGATGAAATATAATGGAGCTTTGAACGGATGTTTCTCCTTTTCCCGTGATAGCAGTACGCTGTATGATTGATAAGCAAAAGCCGCTTGCTGTCCTGCTTTAACAATTGTCCGGATCATTCCATCGGGAATTTCCTTTTCCGAATATTCCCTGATCGATTTGTGGTTCAGTAATGTTTCTATAACCTGGTTATTGAAGGTGTTTTCCGGCATAACATATCCTTATAATTATTATACTTTTCGTTTGATTTAATTTTTACTAATCCAAGATTAAATTCCTTCAAGTCCCTTTTTTTTCGAGGTGGAGATTTAGAGGGAATTTTTAATTTTTCCAACTGGAGCCAGATAAACGACAAATTCGTCTTTTCCATCCAGTTTCAGTAAATCATCCATCTTTTCCTGATCATAAGCTGCAATCGCACAAGTTCCTACTTTGATCGCTTCACACGCCAGGTAAAGATTCTGACAAACATGTCCTGCATCGAGCAGCATAGATTTATGAGCGGAGATGGAATATCGCCATTCCGCCCGATAAGGAACCGCACTCCAGATAAATACAACCGCACTTTTTCCTGTAAAAATTTGTCCGAAAGTTGCTTCATTGATTTTATGTTTAAAGTCATTTTCATAAAAGAGAAAAAGGAGTTTATGGCTGGAAGCAAGGTAACGATAAATTCCGGGCTGGAGATTTTCTACATTATTGATCAACAGGTAAGTTTCAAAAGCGTGACGAGCTCCGGCAGAAGGAACAGTCCGCAAAGTCGCATAAGCTTTATCGAATCTTTTGATGATCTCTTTCACCCCTTGCGTTGACCAGAGCAGGAAAGAAAGTTCTTCCAAAGTCAAAGGCTCGTTCGTATATTCTCTCCTGCTTATCCGGTTATTCAAACAATTCCAAAAATCATTATTAGAGATTTGGATTTTATCAAATGAAATCAGTTCGATCAATCGATCTTCAGCATCATGTTTTTTTTCTAATTCAGGTTGTTCCAATCCTTTGTTTTGGTCGGTTTTAATTTTATGAAGTTCAGCGAAATTTGATTTCATAAAATTTCTATATTTTTCAAGATTCATCTTTTCTCCTAAAAAATTAAATCAATTTTGAAACAAAATAAAGTGTTAAATCTGTCAAGAAATCGTTGCTAATATACAAAATCTTCAATAAAATAAATTTATTCCTTGACTTCAAAATGTATAAAAACCATTTATTCAGATGTTAAAAGAATAATTTTTGGAGGAAACATGAAGAAAGCACTTTTTTTAATTCTGTTGATTTTAGTATCGAATTTATTATTTTCACAGGTAATATCTTTCTGGCAAAACAGCAGGAACAGCTCTTATACGGAGGATGATCAGATTTATATCCGCTGTGAAACCGTCGATTTGCAGATGTTAGATACGGAAATTTACTATTCAAGCGGTACGGATTGGAATTCCGGGGATATGGAAAATTTATCGGGAATGACTTATCAGGCAATCGTTCCTGTCGATCCTGAAGAAACACTTTTATGTCGCTACAAAACGGAATCAGATACGGTTGTTTTGATGATGCCTGCGTTTGTTCCTGATGATGATTTTCCGGTGGAAGTTTCGGAACTTGGTTTTGTGTCAGACGATACAGTTGGAGACAATCAGGAAGGAGGAACATTTCTCGATCTGACAGAACAGTATTTCGGATACTCTGACTCTAAATTCTATGTTGCTATGACCAATAATGGTGGTGGTTTTCCAACCGATAATGGCGGCTGGATTCCGGATGAATTCTATTTTTATATCGGAGGAATTTTAAATCCTGAAAATGTCTTGCAGGATACAGTTCTTTATGGGATTGTTTACTGCACAATTCCCTTCGTTGCCGGTCCAGGTTTATATAAAATTCAAGGTGGAGAGATTGATCTGGATGCCCTCGATCCGATCGGGGATGTTCAATCCGAGATTGTTGGAAACACTCTGATATTATCCTGCAATATCGATGATCTTGTAAATGATGAAGATTTCGGAGATTGGCCCAATTTAAGCAATTCAATCGGTTATCAATGCTTGACGAATATGATCACTCTGCAGGGAGAAGTTGGTGCAGCTGATATTGCTCAGCCATCTCTGCAGAATATCGATCAATATATCGTCGAACCTTTTACTAATATTCTTCCTGAGATTTCAGATGCAAATTATCTCATTTTAGGTGGATCAACAACTGTAAATTGCACTTATTTTGATGCGAACAGTAATTTCCCTATTGTCGCAGAAATCGAAACTTTTTCATCAAATGGAAACAGGGAAATTTATCCAATGACTCCACTTTCTTTAGATTATTCATCTCCTGTAAACTTTCTTGTAGATTTTCCAGAAACTGATTGGAACAATCTCACTATTCGTTTCAGCGATAATGGATATGAATTTGTGGAAGAAAGCCTGACCACCTCATCCGAGGATCTGGAAATTTCCAATAATAGTTTTTACATAAATAATTATCCCAATCCTTTCAGTTCAAAAACGACTATCTCTTTTCAATTAAACACAGAGCACACGGAGAGCACAGAGATTGAGGTTTATAATGTAAGAGGGCAGAAGATCGAAACTTTCAAAGATCTTCAAATCTCCAAATCTCCAAATCAGCAAATTGTCTGGAATGCTGAAAATTATCCTTCCGGGATATATTTCCTGAAATTAAGAACTGATAAAAATTCGATTACGAGAAAGATGATCTTAATGCAATAGTATCACGATTCTCTGAATCGTTGTAAAAAGGAGCTCCGCTCCGTTCTTTTAGTAATTTAAAATACTCTTGGATAGTGAAACAGTGCTTTAACAAGTTTTGAACTGTGAATAAGTTCTGCATAACTGGCAGAAAATAGAGGGTAAAATATTTTAGCGAGTCATAAATTCTGATTATTACTTTAAGGGATTTTCTTTAGGATTCGTTATATCAAAAAAATAGATCTTTAAAAAGGGCATATGTGATTTTGAGTGTGTTCAGCCATGGAGTTGAAAATCAATAAGCCAAAGGATT
>DRTC01000160.1 GCA_011372345.1 Candidatus Cloacimonadota bacterium | reverse complement strand
CCCTGTATCAATTCCGGAAATCCTGAAAAACAATACGACGAGCTTGTCGAAACAAGAAATGATATGGAAGCGTTCGGAGGTCCAAAACGTGATATAAAATACTGGTAGTTTAAATGATTTTCATACGAAGATTCTTCGTAAGAAAATCATTTAAACCACCAGAATTTTATATCACCTTTTGGACCTCCGAACGCTCCCATATCATTTCTTGTTTCGTCAAGATCGTCGTATTGTTTTTCAGGATTTCCGGAATTGATACAGGGAGAGCCTATCATAAGCTGATAATCATTATTCTGTTCATCTTTAAAAAGCGGATAGAATTCCAGGTTACTGTTATCCCAATTCAAAATTCCATTAAACTGATTTGTAATACCGGCAAGTCCTGAATAAATATCTGAATATGAAATGGTGACGGAACTCTTTTTAAATTGATGAGAAAAAGCGATTTCACCATTGGAATTCTTCCATAAAATACAATTCATCAAAACAGGATTGGAATCATCCTCACTGAAAATACCAGCAGTTCTTTTAGTTGCTGAATTTTTAACGATGGTTACATTTTCAAATTCAGGGCTTGATTTTCTGGAATAAACAGCTCCTCCGGAAGCAGCTGAATTTTTGAGAATTATAGTGTTGTTGAAAATCGGATTGGAATTAAGTGTGCAAAATATTCCACCACCATTTTTTCCAGCTTTGTTTTCTTCAAATCTGACTCTTAAAAAACTTGGATTTGAATTGTAAAGACATGCAATCCCTGCTCCTTGTTCCACAGCTGAATTTTTAATAAAATTTACATCTTTCAGGGAAGGATTTGCCAGATAACATGAAACTCCTCCGCCATCATCTTCAGCAAGGTTATTAGAAATTATGATCCTTTCTAATTTTGCATTGGAAGAATAGAAGAAAATTCCTCCACCCTTGAAAGCAGAATTATTGGTTATGATCAAATTATCTAAACTAGGATTAGCATTTTTACAATAAATTCCTCCTCCGAGATAATAGTGTTCATCATTATTATATGGATTTTCCAATTCGATTTGATAAGAACTGTTTTCCGGGTTATAAAAAGGATTATCATAAACTCCGGAACCATTGGTTAAAGTAAATCCGCTTAATCTTGCTGATGATTTTTCCTGGTTTTCGAAACGAATTACGCTTCCTTTCTTTCTTCCATTGATGATAGTTTTATAAATAAATGAAGAATCTTTTTCGACATTGAAAAAGGAAGTGATCGTGATATTTTTTCCATCAAAATTTATATTTTCATAATAAGTTCCGGGGCTTATAAGGATTACATCTCCATCAAATGAATGATTTATGGCAGTTTGTATATTTGAGTAATCATCCGGAACTAAAGAATCATAGTGGAATTTTGAGATATAATCCGAATTATCAGAAAATGCAAATGTATTTATGAAAGCGATTATCAATAGAACAAGTTTTTTTTTCATTATTTTGCTCCTGAATTTTTAACTACAAAGTTTTGAAAATTTTTATGGAAACCACTAAAGTGGTTATTAACAGGTTTTACTATTTTTTTCCCAAAGTTAAAACTGTGGGCTAATGATTTATTAAATAACTCAAGTTCCGCAGAAGAATGTAAACCGTTAAAACGGTTCTGTTCATCATATTCAACCGTTCTTTCATCCTGATAAATCAGGGTGTTGTTATGAAAAAAAAGAATACAGTTCCTGTTAAAATTAATCAGAATAACACCACAATTGTTTACTCCGGCTTTCGACGGACATTGTAGTGCTGAGAATAGTAAAAAAACATTATCCCTAACCATTTTAATGGTTTCTGAAATTTTCATCAATTCAGCAGAACTCATTTTTTAATGAGATTGAGTCAAAGTAGAACTTTTCATAACTTGCATTCCCGAATGGAATTTGGGAAAAAGCATAAAAAGAAACACTTAAATCTTCTCCGGGAAGCTTATCCTGTAAGTAGTTCCTTTATCCTGGATCATATCAAGTGTGCCTTTAAGCTGAATTATTAAAGTATCGACTAATTGCATACCCAGAGTATCGGTGTTTTTATAATCGATTTCAGTTGGAAATCCGATACCATTATCGGAAATTATAAGATTATATGTTTTTGATTCATCTATAGTCATAAAAATTAAAATTTCACCTTTTTGTTTACCCGGGAAAGCATATTTCAGAGAATTCGTAACAAGTTCATTGATGAGTAAACTGCATGGTATTGCAGTAGTAAGATTCATTAAAACATTTTTTATCTGAATATCCAATTTTATCAATTCCTTACTAATTCCATAAGAAATGAATAAACTTCGTGTCAGACTCTCAATATATTCTGCAAAATCAATTTTTGCCAGGTTTTCCGACTGATATAGTTTTTCATGCACAAGAGACATTGATCTGACTCGGTTCTGACTTTCTTTAAAGATTTCGAGATCATCTTTGTCTTTGATGAATCTTGACTGAAGGCTCAACAGACTGGAAATGACCTGCATATTATTTTTTACGCGATGATGAACTTCCTGAAGCAGTACCTCTTTTTCATTCAAAGATGCCCGGATCAATTCTTCAGCTCTCTTTCTTTCAGTGATATCCTCGATTATCCCATCAAAATATAGAGTATTTCCTTGATCATCTGTAATCATTTTAATACTGATCGAACCCCAGAAAATCTTTCCGTCTTTTCGCGTTAGTTCAGTATTGAAATTTTTTACTATTTTTTTAGAAATAAGCATTTTCAATAAAATTTTTCTCTGATTAGAATCATGATAAAGATCGTTTATATTTGCCTTTTTAATTTCTTCTTCGGATTCATAACCAAACATCTGAATCAAAGCCGGATTGAGTGAATAGAATTTTCCTTGTCGAGTTAACCTGAAAATCCCAACAGGAATATTTGCTTGTAATGTTCTATATCTCTCTTTGCTTTTTTTTAATTGTAATTCCCGCGCATGAATTTTTTCAGACATATTCATTATATTTTTAGATATAGTTGTTAATTCATCTTTTCCATCAATTTCCAACTTTGTACCATATTTTCCATGTTCGATATTTTTTAATCCTGTATTTATCATGAGAACCCGTTTTACAATAAGTTCATTGAATAATTTTGATGAGATCATAAAAACAAGAGACATGATCAGAATATATGAGCAAATTGCATAAAAGATGATATTAGTCACAAAACGATTTATAAAACTAAAATCGTATACTACTTCGAGGTACATTTCTTTCACGAAATCAAAATCAGCTTTTTTTATTTTTGGAATAAAATAGCTCGTTTCCATTCTTCCTTTTTTGATCTTTAATTCTTTTCCAGGTTTTAAATTAAGGATCAGGCTTTTATCTTTATCAAACTTTTTTCCTTCATTAATAAAAGACCAACCGGAAATATTATTGATCCGATAAATATCAAAACTTTTCAGATAATTGTTAAGTTTTACGGTTGTAGAAAACAGGTCTTTAAAGACCATATTATAATATTCTTCTGAATAATTCTCTTTAATGTAATCTTGGATTTTTACGGAAACTTCTAAAATATAATCACTTCCGGGAGGACTATAATAAGCATAAGTGTTTAGAATTCCGGTTTTATTGGAAATACCAATTCTCTGTTTGAATATTTTTCCTTTTCCGTAAATGGATATCAGGAAATCAGTGAATTTTTTTTCAATTGAGAAAAGGTTAAAATTCATATCCGGAGCAAATGAAGTATTAAATATTGTACCTTTTTCATCGATTAAATAAATTTCAGTAACATTGTATTTTTGAGCTAACTTTTTAAGTTCCTGTTGAGACATTTCTTCTCTTTTTTTCTTTGTATCCAATTCATCATTTATGGAACTTATCGATTTTTCAATAGATATATTAATATCTTCTTCGATATGTAGAAGTAATCTGTCAAAAAGTTGGAAATCACTTTTAATTTGCTGGAAAAGTTGTTCTTTCTGGTTTTTTAAGACAGAATTTACTTTTGCTTTGGCGTAACTTCCAATAGCGAGTGTGATAAATAAAGTTGAACCGAAAACCAAAATCAGCAAATAAAGAATAACTTTGTTTTTCAATTATCTTTCCTTAAAAAAATTATCACAAACAATTTTGTTTTTAAAGTGTTATAAACATATTTTCTAGACATCATCCGAACCTGTAAAAATAATTGTATATTTTGAGCCGTTGCTTTTATCTAGTTCGATGTCACCATGAAGTTGTTTAACTAATGTAGTGACCAACTGTAATCCTAAGGTTTCGGTATTCTGAAAATCTATTCGATCAGGTAGTCCGATACCATCATCTTCAAACAGAACATGATATTTATTCTCATTTTCTCTGTATTCGATTTTGATTTGAATAAGCCCTTTCTTGTCTTTTGGAAATGCATATTTGAGGGAATTTGAAAGCAGTTCATTGATGATCAGTCCACACGGAATTGCTTTATTAATGTCTAATAATATTTCTTCCATTTCAACTCGATATTTTATTCTATTAATATCGATTTTGAAGAATGTAAACAGGTTACGAGCTAATTTTTGGATATAATCACTAAAATTGATTCTTGCCAGATCTTCTGATCTATACAGTTTCTCATGGATCAGAGCCATAGATTTAACACGATTAATACTGTCTTTGAACAGATCCAAATCTTGTTTATTTTTGATGTATCCCGCTTGCAGATTGAGCATACTCGAGATAACCTGCATATTATTTTTCACTCGATGATGAATTTCCTGTAATAAAACTTCTTTTTCTTTTAAGGAATTCTTAATTCTTTCTTCAGCACTTTTACGATCTGTTATATCCCTGAAAGCTACAAGAACAGCTTTTTCATTTTTAAAAGTTATTGGAATTGCTGATATTTCAACATCTCTGACCGAACCATCGATAGTAAGATATTTTTCTTCTTCAAGTTCAACCGGAGTTCCGGCAGTATATAATTTATGGATCCTTTCTTTAACGATTTCATGAGATTCGGGGGCAACAAAATCGATAATCGGTTGTCCATATAGTTTTTCAGGATTGTCTATTCCAATGAAATTTGCTGCGGCTTTATTTGCGGAAATTAATTTACCATTGCTGTGAACAATGATCGGATCAGGAGATGAATCGAACAGTCTTCGGTAGCGTTCTTCACTCTCAATTAATCCCTTTTCTGCTTTCCGTTGACTGGTGACATCCCGAACGATCGCTAAAACTTTACTTTGATTCAGAGGAACAATTCTTGCTTCAAATGTATTAAGACCTTCCGGTACTGCAAGCTCATATTCAATTGTCTGAGTATTTCCTGTTTTAATAGACTCTTCAATTTTATTCAGGATCAATTTTATTTGTTGTTCATTAAAACCAGCATCTTTGATGTTTTTTCCAATTATCTGCTTTCTTGGAATTGCTAATAAACCGTTTTTTTCCGCTTCAAAATCCAGGTATTTTCCATTTTTATCGAGGACAAAGATCATGTCAGGAATTGCCTGAAGAAGAGCTTTGTTCCTGACAATACTTTCTTTTAGGGCATCTTGAGCTTTTTTTCTATCAATAGCTAAAGCAACTTGTTCAGATACGAATTCCAGAATTTCAAGATCTTTTTCCGAATACATTTTAGCATCTTTATAACTTTGAACCGCTAAAGCTCCAATAACATTTTTCCCAACTTTTAGAGGAACACCTAACCAGATCTTACTTTTCCAATTCATATCGGCAATAAGACCTTCCCGAATGAGTTTGTTCCTTTTTTTAGCAGTTAAATAAAGTGGTTTTTCTTTTTTTATTATATATGCAGTGATCCCGTTTTTCAATTGTTGTGGTTCTGGGATTTGTTTATTCAATTCATCGATATAATATGGAGCAGAAATAATATTTGTTTTTTCATCATATAATGCGATATAAAAATTTGTTGTGTCTATGATCGTATTGAGTTGTTCATGAATGATTTTATAAAGTTCATCTATTTCTGTGGTTGTGTTGGTAGCATTGCTGATATTATATAAAACAGTTTGTATTTCCCGTGCTTTTTTGTTTTCAGTGATGTTTACTCCAGTTCCTAAAATAACAGCTTTTCCATTAATTATGATGCGACTGTTTACAAGTTCGATCCATTTTTGTACTTTGTTTTTAGTGATTATTTTGATTTCATAGGTATTTGGATAAATATCTTCTTCTAATCTGGAAAATCCTCTTTCCTTAACAGTCTCTTTGAATTCCGGATGTACAAATTCATAAAATTTCATTGAAAGAAGTTCTTTATTTGAGTAACCGCTGATTTCCGAGGAAGCAGGATTTGCATAAGTAAAATAACCGCTTTCATCGAAGGTAAAAACAGATACTTTTAAATTCTCCGCTAAAGAACGAAATGATTCTTCGCTTTCGATCAACCGTTCCTCTGTTTTTTTGCGAAGTACAATTTCCTTTTTTTTCTCATTATAAAGGTAATATAAGAGGATTGTGATCAACAGGATCAAGATCAGGCCGATGATCAGGTATTTTTTGATCAGGTTTTGGATTTCCTGTTCCTTTTTCATTGCTGAAATCAAATTTTCAGTTTTTTCAGCTTCATATTTGTTTTGCAAATGCGTGATTTTCAAGCTTTTTTCAATGGCAAAAATGCTGTCTTTTAATTCTGTATAACGATTAATGAATTCATAAGCTTTTTCATATTTTCCTGTTGCTGAATATAATTTTGATAATCCTTCAAAACTCTCTTTTTCAAGGTCTTTTGCTCCGATCTCATGAGATATTTTTCTTCCGATTTCAAGATGAAGTAATGCTTCT
>DRTC01000159.1 GCA_011372345.1 Candidatus Cloacimonadota bacterium | reverse complement strand
TTATGATACCGAACTTTTCTCGACAAAAATCTGGGATTACATAGAAAGAGATGAAGTAAACTTATTAAGATTCAAATCAGAATTTGAGACTATTCTCGGTTTCGGTCAATGGGAATATAAATTTGGTAAAGGAATGGTGCATTATAATTACAGGTTAATTGATGAAGATGTTTTTGGAAAAGCTTATGAGACCTTTATTGCAGAGATCAAAAAAGATTCCGGTATTTATTATACACCAGCCAAAATTACTCAATATATGTCCCAAAGATTAGTTAAAATCTTATTTGAATCTAAAATTCAAAGCATTATTAAAATAATTGATGATGATGATTATGATAAAGCTTACAAGGAATTTGAAGATTTATTAGAAATTACAATAATCGATCCAAGTTCCGGAAGTGGAAGTTTCCTAATTAAAATTCTCCGTGAGATTTATGATTATTATATTCAAATTGAGAAGAAAACTCACTGGGCAACCAAACATTTTTCGGAAGAAGTTTTTGAGGTTCCGGAACATGTAACAAAAGCTCTCGAATTTAGAGAAAAAATCGGATTTAATAATCCCAGGGAATTAATAAGTAAAATAATATTAAACCATATTTTTGCTTTAGACATCGATGAAAGAGCAATTGAAACCGCAAAAACAAATATGTGGAAGGAAGCAGTCAAACTCGAGCCACCAATTTTTAATTTCAGGAGACTTCCCAAAGAAGCAAACCATATCTTACCAAACCTGGGATTGAATTTCATTTCTGCTGATGCTCTTTATGATCTTGAAATAGAAAAACAGACTGACATTCTTCACAAGAAATTCAAAGATGAAATTAAGAGTTTGGTTGAATACAGAAAAAAATATTTGAAGAACCCCTTTAATCCCGAAATTGTTGATAAAATCAATTCTATAAAAAATAGTATTAGAATTGAACTGGAAAAGGAAATTGAAAAAATTCATAAACCAACTCTGATTGCTCTGGAATTTTATTTTCTCTATTTCGATGAAAAGGGAAATCCCTTAAAGCCTGAAAAACAAGGTTTTTCAGGAATTATAAATAATCCTCCCTGGGAAGAAATTTATCCGGTTAAAAAAGAATTCGCTGAAATTGGGAAATATGCAATGGATTATTCTGCTTTTGATGACTGGTTTCAGAAAAAATTGGAAAAAAATAAAAAATTTGCTCAAGGATGGGAAGAATACAAAGGGTTTTATAAAAATTATTCAAATTTTATTTCCGAAAACTATGAATATCATAAACAGAAACCGAAAACCAGTTCTGCCATGAGAACTCATCTCAATTATTTTAAGGTATTCGTGGAAAGAAACCTGCAGTTGATCAAAGAAAATGGTTTTATGAACATCCTCATTCCCTCCAGTTTTCAAACCGATGAAGGAAGTTTCGGTATTAGAAAATTAGTTATTGAAGAAAATAATCTGCACGAACTATTCTCTTTTGAAAACAGAGGATATTATGAAAAAATCAATGATTCGGAAAAAAAGATTAAACTCTTTCCGGATGTTGATAACAGATTCAAATTCTCGATCGTTCTCGTAGAAAAAAATAAAGAAAAGAGAAATACTGGTTTTCTGGGAATGTTCTATCTTTTAAATCCTTCCGAACTTTATGAGAAAAAACCTCTTGTTTATGACCTGGAAATGGTTAAACAATTCTCACCGGAAAATATGTCTATTATGGAATTCAGGAGCGAAAGAGATTATGAACTGTGCGGGAAGATAATTGGTGATCATACAAAAATTGCTGAAACTAAAATCAGGATGAGAAGGGAATTCAATTTAACGGATGATCGGAAATTATTTAAAATAAAACCGGAATCTCCGGATGATCTGCCTTTGTATGAAGG
>DRTC01000158.1 GCA_011372345.1 Candidatus Cloacimonadota bacterium | reverse complement strand
GATTTAGCAAGACTTGACTCGCAATGACCGAAGGGAATGTGAGTCGAGAATTGCGACCGATTGCAGCTGAATGTTCTCAACTCATGCTCCGCTACGAGTCAAGTCCATTCCAATCCAACTTCCGAATTTTTCGGCTTGCCGAATCTTCGGAATGTCGAGGTTCAAATCCCGAATGCTTTCGGGAGAAGATCTGCAAGCAGAACATTCCGATGTTTTCCAATAAGTGTTTATTTTTTTTTGTGTATTTTGTGCATTTTTGTGGCTATAATCCTTTCCTGATATCCACCACAGAACCGTCTTCCAGGTTTTCCACACCTTCAATTACCAAATTTTCATCAATCTTTATTCCGCCGGTGATGATCACATTTTCACCGACTTTTTCGCCGAGAGTTACTTTCCTGCGTTCTGCTTTATTTTCTTTAATTATCACAAATGCAAAATAATCATCATATTCCTGAATGATATTATTCATCGAAGTGTAGATAACATCTTTGAATACTTTACTTTGTATTCTTGCTTCGATCACCATTCCCGGAAGTAATCTGCCCTGCTGATTCTCGATCTCGATCTCTATCGGATATGATGCGGAATTATTAATAGGTTTGATCCCAATACCTGTGATCTTCCCATAAAAAATTTCTTCCTTATTGTCATTGGAAACTGTTACCTGCTGACCTTTCTGCAGTTTTTGAACTTCCTTTTCTCCAACTCCGGTTTTAATTATCATTTTTTTGGAATCAACAATACTGCAAACCGGTTGTCCGAAAGAAATGGTCTGTCCGATCTCGATTGGAATATCCGTAATAAATCCGGAAACAGATGCCAGAAAACGGGAATTATTGTATGCTTTCCGAGATTTTTCCAGACCTGCTTTTGCACCATTCAAACCTGCAAGAGCACTTTTAAAATTGCTTTTAGTCTGGGAATACTCCACTTGCGAAATGCTGTTTTGCTGAAACAGGTTTTCAGAAGTCTGCATCTGCAATTCTGCAACTTCATAAGCTGCTTCTGCTGCTAATACTGCAGCTTCCGATTGTTTCACCTGAATTTCATAATCTTTATTATCTATCCTGCCGATTTCTTCACCTTTGGCTACCCAATCACCGAGATGTTTTTTGATTTCAACAACCTTTCCGCTGGTTTCAGCGGTCATCACGATATCGGTCAGTCCTTCCAATTTCCCGGTTACTTTTATAAACTGCTCCAGATTTTTTGGCTGCACTTTTTCCACCATAACCGGAATATTCTTTTCGATATTATTTTTTCCTTTTTTGGAAAGTTCCGGATTTGCTGCAGGTTTTTTTCCGCAACCTATCATTATTGAGAACACAATTAAGGTTATTAGTAAATATTTTATTTTCATTTTTTTACTCCTTGTCACGCCGTAGTTTTAACGAAGGCGGACGATTTTTTTATTTTTTCTACCTTGAAAAAGTTCATAAGTATCTCTCTTCTTGCTAAACTTTTTCAATGGTTTTCTAATATCTCGCATCCAACCGTTGAAAAGGTTCATTTGAAAGAATTCCTCTGTCGGTAAACCATTTTCAAGGTTATTTTTTTCATCGATTTTATTTTTTTTGCCACAGAGACACAGAGAACACAGAGGTTTCTGCAAATTTCCAATAATACATTGAAAAAATGAAAACATATTTTGTGTATTTTGTGCTTTATTGTGGCTTATTTTTTTAGATTTCATTTTAATAATTCCAAAAATTCGTTTTCTTCTTCCATTCCAAGAAGCAGTATTAATTTTGATTTTGCTTTAATGAATGAGAATGAACTCCGAATAAAAGACATTTTTGAACTTTTCAGCATCACTTCCGAATCGAGTATTTCGGTTGTGGAAACCATTCCATTCCTGAATCTTTCTTCCATTTGGGAATGTAATTCGGTTGCAAAATTCAAAGTAAGTTCAGAAGCCTTTACTTGTTTTGCTGAACTTATCAGGTTCAAAACAGAACTTTCCAAATCCAGTTTAATCCCGCTTTCTGCAGATTTATAATCCTCATCGGTTTTTCTTTTTTCGAATTTTGCTTTTTTATAATCAGCAAAATTATCTGTAATCGGAAAAATCGGGATAGAGGCAGTTAATGCCAATTGTTTAGAATCGTTATAATTAGAATCGGATTCTTTTTGGATTTCATTCCAGGATTTGCTCCAGGTCTGGCTATAACTCAAATTCAAGGTTGGCAGGAAATTTCCTGCTGCCATTAACACACTTTTCTTTGCCATATCTTTTGTTTCTTTCAGAGTTTTAATGGAATAATTCTCACGCAGAGAAATCTGAAAACATTCATCAATAAGAACATTTATCTGTTTTTCATCAAAAGAGTTCAGGCTTTCAATCAGTTCATTATAAATAGTTGCATCGAAATTTTCTACTTCAAAATCATCCTGAAATTGCAGATAATTTTTTAGACCGGAATAACTGATCGCATACAGAGTTTCGGATTGGATCAGTTCGGTTTCTTTGGCAGCTTTATCGGATTGGATTTTTAAAAGATCAACTTTGGCAAGTGTTCCCATTTCATATCTTAATTCTGCTATTTCCAGGTTTAATTCAGCAGACCGAAGCTGTTCTTTAGAAATTTCCAAAATTTCTGCTGCTTCAAGAAGATTGAAATATTTTTCTTCAACTCCGGAAATAGTTTTCATTTTTTGTTCTGCAAGAGCATATTCAGACATCTGTTTTGCATCACGGGAAAGACGATAACCAAGCCAGAGTTTCCCACCGAGAAATAACGGTTGATTTATCGAGTATCCGTAAGATCGCGTGTTTGTTTCATCATCAGGAATCGGATTCATCATAGACGGCATTCCGGGTTTCATCTGAATTTGAGAGCCTGTTAAATTAGCAGAAGGAAGCAAACCGGATAATGAGCTGATCTCATTCCATTTAGCAGATTCGTATGCCCATTTTTTTGTCAGATATTCAGGATTGTTTTCCAAAGCGATTTCTTTTGCATCTTTCAAGGTCAGGATTTCTGAAAATAAGGAAAAACTGGAAAACAAAACAATGATAAAAACAATCTTTTTCATATCTAATCCTCTTTGATAAAGAAAATTTCATTCTCTTTATTTTCTGCTTCTTTTTTTAATTCATCAAGGGATTCGATTTCGATAGCATTCATTTTTGTTCCCATTTTCATCAGAGTTTTAATGTAAAACGGCATAAGTTTCCATTTTTCTGTGCTTTTCATTTGCTCGAAATGTTGCTTATGACACTTGAGATGCTCTTTCATTTTTTGTTTACGATCAGTTAGTATTTGCAGAAATTTTCCTTTTGTAAAACCTTGATTCAAAAAACAGATCCCGATCCAGAAGTCATGAGGATTTTCACTTTTCACCATAAAATATTCCAGCATTTCCAGTAGAAATTCTTTTCCTTTTTCCGTGATGGAAAAAACGGTTCGCGGTGGATTATTTCCTTCTGTAACTTTCTCTCCGGAAATATATTCTTTCTTTTCAAGTCGCTGCATCGCTTTATAGACAGACGGCATTTTAACATCTGCCCATTCGTCCATGTGGTGCGTTTTTAACCATTGAATAATCTCATAACCATACATCGATTTGCGACGCAGAAATCCGAGCACAACTAAATCCGATTTATTCATCGAAACCTCCTTAAGTACCTTCCGAAGTTTTTCTTTCACTTTTTCTAACATCAGAAAATTCGGAAGGTTTATAACGAACTCAAACTTTCTGAATATTGAATAACCTGATTTTTTACACAAACAGGATTGTTTGTGATACACTTCAAAATCGGCGACAAATTATTTTACGGGAATATAATGTCAAGGATATTATTATAAAGTAGAATAGTATTAGATATAATATAATAAAGTTGTATGATATTCAGGCACTTACATTCTTCTTGACATTTTGACATATCAAAAAATGATTTTCCCGGAGGTTTAAAAAATGAAAATAAAAGTAGAAAAACTTTCTGATGAACAAATACAACAAAGAGGAATCAAATCTTGGGCTATCTGGGAAAAGAAAGTTTCCCGATTTGACTGGTATTATGATTCTACCGAAGAATGTCTGCTGTTGGAAGGAAAAGTGATCGTTGAAACTGAAGACGGGGAAAAGGTGGAATTCGGAAAAGGTGATTTTGTAACTTTCCCGAAAGGACTTTCCTGTGTTTGGGATATCAAAGAAAGTGTGAAAAAACATTATAATTTCAAGTAATATAAACTTAATAAGTTTTTTATACTTGTGAAGTTTTAAAGGAGTAAAATGGATACAAAAGAAATAAAGGTGATGAAAAAAATCCTTAATGTTAACGATAGAATTGCTGAAGAATTACGAAATGAACTGAAAGAAAAAGGTATTCTGTTTATCAATTTGATGAGTTCTCCCGGTTCAGGTAAAACAACAATTTTAGAAAAAACCGCTGAAAAGTTTGGAAATAAAATTTGTGTGATCGAAGGTGACATCCGGACGACTCTCGATGCAGAAAGAGTCTCCAGAGCAGGAATACAAGCATATCAGATAAATACCGGACCATTTGGAGGAGACTGTCATCTCGAATCAGGCTGGATAAAATCTGCTATTGAAGAAATTGACCTTTCAAATATCGATATCCTCTTTGTGGAAAATATCGGAAACCTTGTTTGTCCTGCGGAGTTCGATGTAGGGGCTCATATCAATGCTGTTGTTCTCAGTGTTACCGAAGGTGAAGATAAACCGCTGAAATATCCTCTTGCATTCCAGAACTCACATTTATGTATAATTTCCAAAACTGACCTTCTTCCTTACCTTGATATAAATATTGAAAATATTAAAGAAAATATCCGAAAAGTAAATCCAAAGATGAAGATAATTGAAATTTCAGCGAAATCAGGTGAAGGTCTGAATGATTGGAAGGAATATTTACATAAAAGTCGGTAACACTGTATAGAACCAAAAAAAATGATTTTTGTAATAAAAAAACTAAACGAGTATTAATTTTCTTTTGACAAAAAATAACACCTTTTTTCGTTGGAACAATAATTGCAGAAAAAGAAAATATTATTTAAGGAGGAAGAATGTTCAAAACATTTCAAAATCAAAAAGGATTCAGCTTGATCGAGTTGTTGGTGGTGGTTGTTATTATTGCAATTTTAGCAGCAATCGCGGTCCCGATCTACATGAGTTATGTCAGGAAAGCAAGATCAACTGAAGCTCAATCGGCTATTGCAGCCATCCGAAGTGCTTACAGAGTTTACTATCAAACTTACGGTTCTACAGAAAATTACACCATTGAAGATGCCTTAAAAGATGCTAAACTTGGTAATGCTACAGAGAAAAACTGGGAATTTGAGGTTGTTGGGAATCCACCCAATAAGTATATTGCAACTTCCACAGCTGATTTCTCTGAGGGAGAAGGTAAACAGGTCTGGTATGATGTTGATGATGCTAAATATCATGGTTATGGAATTGACGAAGAAGAGGAAGAAGAAGAGATCGTTGACTAAATTCGGAGGTGCTTTTTGAAGCTTACAATTCAAGAACTGTTACAGTTTGCATCTGATGCCGGTGCATCTGATCTACATATCAGCACAGGATCAATTCCTATGATCAGGGTAAACGGTATTATGAAAAAATTGAATTTACCCAGATCAACTGTAAAAGAAGTTGACGATTTAATCTTTAGTGTAATGAATGAATCCCAAAAAGCATTATTTAAAGAAAGATTGGAAATTGACTTCTCCACAAAATTAGATGACGAAACAAGGTTCAGGGTAAATGCTTTTCACCAGCTGAACGGTCGAGCTGTTGCTTTTCGTGTGATTCCAAATGAGATTAGAGGATTTGATGAACTTAATCTGCCTGATATCCTGGCAAAACTTGCTTTAAGAAGGAACGGTCTTATTTTAGTAACTGGTCCTACCGGAAGTGGAAAATCGACAACTTTAGCGACCATGATTGATGTCATTAATGATCATCGACATTGTCATATAATTTCTGTTGAAGATCCGATCGAATATGTCCATGCCAGTAAAAACTCTTTGATCAATCAAAGAGAGTTAGGACACGATACCTGGTCTTTTAAAGCTGCCCTCCGATCTGCTCTTCGTGAAGATCCTGATGTTATTCTTGTTGGTGAAATGCGCGATCTCGACACGGTCTCATTAGCTTTGACCGCTGCTGAGACGGGTCATCTTGTTCTGGCTACATTACATACCAGCAGTGCAACCAAGTCTATTGATAGGATCATAGATATGTTCCCCAAAGAACAACAAGGTCAGATCCGTTCAATGCTTTCGGAATCGTTGCAAGCGGTCGTTGCTCAGACATTATTACCAATGAAAGATGGTTCCGGACGAGTCCCGGCTTTAGAAATAATGATAGCTAATACTGCTGTCAGAAATCTAATCAGGGAAGAAAAAACTTACCAGATACCTTCCGTGATCCAATCCGGAACTAAAGATGGAATGCAGACTCTGGATCAATCTTTGTATAGTCATGTCATGAATGGCTTACTGGATCGACTCGTTGCTCAGGAAGTTTCCGATAATCCGAAAATGTTCGTTTCTGGCGTGGGATTCTGATGTTCAGACAAATTACTTCTGAAAGAGGATTTGG
>DRTC01000157.1 GCA_011372345.1 Candidatus Cloacimonadota bacterium | reverse complement strand
TTCTTATACTCCCGTAAAAGAAAATTCGCATTTACTAAAATGTGGTTTTAAATTGATTATTATTGTTTTAAAGAATAGGCATAACACACAGCTCCACAGCCAAGCAAGAAGAAAAGCGGGAAGAGCGTGGCAGCTGCCAACCATTAAACGATAGAAAAAATGCAATACGATAAACTAAAAAACAGATTTGCGGAAGTAATAGAAAAACTGCCTTATTTGAGGATTATCTTTTACAGAATATTAGACATGATCCTGCTGCGCCAATGGTATGTGAAGGCAGCGATCAGGAAATATTTTCCGATCAGATTTCCTGTCCACTTTTATGATGCAGGAGCAGGTTTCGGGCAGTATTCCTATTTTATCCTGAAAAACTGGAAGAAAGCAAATGTCCTTGCTGTTGACCTTAAAACCGATTACATGGATTCATTTTCCAATTATGCACAGCAAAAAGGATGGCAGAATTTTTCCTGTCAACAGGCTGATTTAGTTGATTATGTACCTGAAAAAAAATTTGATCTGATCATTGCCATCGATATTTTAGAGCATATCGAGGATGATTTACAGGTTTTGCAGAATTTCCACAAAGTTCTAAATAAAAAAGGGAAACTGATAATTTCATCTCCCAGCAATTTTGATGAATCTGCGAAATTTACGGAAGAGCATGTTCGTCCCGGATATTCAAAAGAAGAGATAATTTCAAAACTGGAAAATGTTGGATTTAAGATAGTTTCTTTTGAATATTCTTATGGAAAATTCGGGCAGATTTACTGGAAATTATGTTTAAAATTTCCGCTGTCTTTAGCCAGCAGAAACAAATTGTTCGTTTTATTGCTTCCTTTTTATTACCTGATATTTTATCCGTTATCTTTTATTTTTATGGTATTGGATTTTTATTGGAAAAACAGGATTGGGACCGGGATCGTAGTGGTTGCGGAATAGAAATCTTAACCTCAAAATACACTAAAAACGCAAAAGAGGAAATTCATAACCTTTCCTGTTTTTCGTGGGCATATTCTTTATTCGATATTCATTATATCTTTTTCAATTATCTTCGGAACCATTTCTTTTATACTTTCCTGTTTCCTGATTCTTTCTCTGATCTCAGTTGAAGAAATGTCAACTGGTTTCATTTCCACAAAGAGGAGTTTGTTTAAAAAATCCAGGTTTCTCCATTTTGATTTATCAATTTCAGGCCTATTCACAACCACGATCCTGACATTGTCAATCAGCCATCTGTAATTATGCCAGAGGGGAAGTTCATGTACATTATCAGCACCAATAATGAAGTAAAATTCATATTCAGGGAATTTTTTGCGGAGTTGTTTTATCAAATCATCAGTGTAGCTTAATTTGCTTTCATGGAAATCGAAGTCGTGAACTTCAAACTCAGGATACTCATCAATAGCAGCGGTGATCAGATCAAATCTTTGTTGATAAGAAAATATTTCAGTATTGGGTTTAAAAGGATGTTTACCGGCTGGCAGAAACCATATCTTATCGAGTTTAAGTTGCCCAAAAACAGCATTGGCAACAGCAATGTGTCCATTATGAACAGGATTGAAAGTTCCTCCGAAAAGTCCGATCTTCATTTTTGGAAAAACCGCTGAATTACGCGGATTGTCGCGGGGAAAAAGACATTTTCGGAAAAAGATAAATAAAAGAACATTTTATTAACTTATTATTCTTCTTTGCGTCCTTTGTGTCTTTGCGGTGAATATCAAAACTTCTTTTCCACCAGTTTATTTATTTTATGTGCTTCCTTCGAATCCGGATATCTGGCATTAATCTTCTCTGACATTTTCAAAGCATTGTCTTTATCTTTCCTGACGATGTAGATGCGAGCTGCATAATATAGAGATTTCTTGTCGAGTTCATTGATATTTCCCAGTTCGATGATCTCATCAAAATACATTAAAGCAGCACTGTAATCATACATTTTATAATATGCATAACCATTATAATATTTTTTTTCCAGTAATTTGTAGTGACATTTATTGATATATTCGATTGCTTCCGATTTTTTGTGATCAAAGGGAAATTTTTCGATAAAACGCTCAAAAGAAGCAATTGCACTATTGGTCTCTTCCTGAGAATAATGCGGACTCAAAGAGCGCTCGAAATGACAAACTCCGATCTGGAAATAAGCAAGGTTTATGTCTTCGTAATCAGGGAAGATCCTGATCAATTCCTCATATTCAAAAATCGCATCAATGAACTTGTTCTGATTGAAATAACAATCAGCAATTCGGGCTTGAGCTTCGGCAGTATAAGCAGAATTTTTTTCAAAAGCAACAGCCGTATAATAGGGAATCGCTTTATTATATTTCTTCCTGCCGAAAAGTTCATTACCGATTCTCATTTTCTCGGCAACAGGCATTGCGTCAAAAGCTTTATTGGAACTGCAGGCACCGAGAAGAAGGATTAAAAAAATCAGGGGAAAGACGATCTTTTTCATTATCTTAACCTTTTTTGAAAAAAGCTTTATAAGCCTTGTAAGATGAATAGATGTCTGCTTTACTACTTAACTCATAAAGCGAATGCATTCCCAGAAGTCCGGGACCGCAATCGATAACTTCTGCTCCGTGTTGAGCCATGAATTTGGCAATTGTTCCTCCGCCTCCTTCATCGACTTTACCCAGTGCTCCGGTCTGCCAGTTCACTTTTTCGTCATTGAAGATTCTAATGATCTTCGCATTGAATTCAGCATTTGCATCATTAGAACTACTTTTTCCCCCAGCACCGGTAAATTTGGTTACGCTTACACCAAAACCAATATGTACCGCATTATCAGCTTCATGAACATTCGGATAGTTGGGGTTGATCCCGGCATTTACATCTGCCGAAAGAATCTGGCTGTTGATCAATGTTTTTCTTAAAGTCGAGCTGTCGAATGCTTCTCCATTATGTTTCAGCAGATCAGCAATGAAATCGACAATAAAAATTGATTTTGCTCCGGTATTGCTCTCGCTTCCGATTTCTTCTTTGTCAGCCAGGTAAACGACTGCAGTTTTTTCACTTTCCATATTTTCCTTTTCAAGGTCAAAAATAGCTTCCATGGAAGTAAAGGCACAAATCCGGTCATCCTGTCCGTAACCAAGAATAAAACTCTTATCTATTCCAGCATCTCTGGCTTTACCTGCCGGCACGACTTCCAATTCGGCACTCAAAAGATCTTCTTCGATAATTCCATATTTTTCATTCAGCAAAACCAGGGCATTCAACTTGATAGCATCTTTGATTTTTTTGTCGGTTTTATCCAGGTAGGGAATAGAATTGAAAATAATGTTCATATGTCCTGCTTCAACAGCTTCCCCGATTTTTTTTGTATATTGAGTTTTTCTTGCTAAATGAGGGAGAAGATCCGGCATTACAAAAACAGGCTCTTTTTCGTCTTCTCCAATACAAACATCAATAGTTGAACCGTCTTTTTTGACGATCACTCCGTGAATTGCCAATGGAGTTGACATCCATTGATATTTTTTGATACCGCCATAATAATGAGTTTTCAAAATTCCCAATTTTGTTTTCCCGTCTTCGGAAAGCGGATTTTGTTTAAGATCTACCCGTGGAGCATCGATATGAGAAACGATCAGATTAACTCCCGAACTGACAGGATTTTTCCCGATCAGGGCAACCGCAGCATTTTTATTCCTGGAAAGACGATATACTTTTTTTGATTTTTCATTTTGATCAATATTGGAAAAACCTTTTCTGGTAAGCTCTGACTTCACAAATTTTATTGCTTCTCTTTCTGTCTTGCAGGAATTAAGGAAGTGTTTGTAACTATCTGCAAATTTAAAAGCAACTTTCTGTTCTTTTTTAGGAAAATCTTTCCAGAAATTTGCTCTTTCATAGGACAATTTTTTTCTTAAATCATCGATTTTTTTTGACATAAAATTTCTCCTTAACTTATTTCCATTATCTTAAATTTTCTATTACCGAGAGGAGTTTTAACAGAAAAAACTTCCCCGATCTTTTTCCCGATCATTGCTTTTCCGATGGGTGAAGCAACCGACATTCTTTCAAAACCATCTGTGGTCTCATAAACCTCATCGATTCCAACTAAACGAATAGATTTCTTCTTATTGTCAGATAATTCTCTGATCGTAACGCAAGCTCCGAAACGAACAGCATCTTTAGGGATTTTATCTGGATCGACAACCTGCAATTTCGATATTCTCGATTTTATTCGATTAAATTCATTTTCCAGGTTTTTCTGTTTTTCCCGCGCTGCATGATACTCGGCATTTTCGCTGAGATCCCCCATTTCCCGAGCAGTTACGACCTGCTTAATGATCTCCGGTCTTTCTTTTATCAGTTCGTTCATTCGTTTCTGCAAACGCTGTCTTCCTTCTTTGGTTATGTATTCTGCCATTATGTTCCTTTAAGATTTAAATTAAATGCGAGATTTAGAAAGATCAATCAAAGCAATGATAGACTCTCACATGAAATCTCAATTATTTTATTTTCTTCAAAACTTTCTGTCCGTGCAGACCGATTTTCTTCAGTTTAATATTCCCGCTTTTTGCCCAGTGGTCAACAATATCCTGGATGTTTTTATTGTAACAACAGATACTTCCGCATAAAATATCGGCAAAAACAGGATTCCTGGTAGATTTATAATCATCGAATATTGACATGTAATAATCAGCATCAAGTTTATATACAGCTTTCAGGAAATTAACATTCAACTTAATCCTGTTCTGAGTTGCGTATAACCAGGAAGTCTCCAGTTTTTTAAAAATAGGATCGATCAGTTGCGGATCATTGATGATCAATTTTACTAATAATTTCTGAATGCTCAAATTAAGGATTTTATTGTCCTTTTTTATCCACCTGGAAATCATATCAAGATATTGCAGAGATCTATTTTTCAGGAAAGGATAAATAGCCTTATCAACAATCAAATTACAGGCTTTCTGGTCTTTGATTTTATAAAGGATATTTTGAAGATAGTTCAAGAACACATCGGGTTTTTTCTTAATTGCTCTGGACATAATATAGGCAAATATAATAATCCCGTTTTCGCCCTTATTTTGCAGAAGTGAATCATAGAAATCGAAATATTTATCTGCAGTCCGGGCAATTTTAGAAGCAAGTGTTTTGGCTACTAAAGTTATAACAGCATGCGGAATTTTGTTATCGATGCGTTCCGGGAAGGCATTATAAATGATATCGATATCATAATTTTTTGCTGGAAGTTTTCTCTGAAAAAAATCAGTTGTGTCCTGTTTAAGTCTTTCCTTCCAATCTAATGAAATCATGGTAAATCTCCTTTGTTAATTATCACGAGCCGTAAGGAGTTTCACGCTAGCGACCCGAAGTTTAATTTATGATAACGATCTTCCCTCTTTTGTAATCATTTTCCATTTTGATCAAATAAAAATAAATTCCCGAGGAAACCTGTTTTCCTGACTGGTTTTTCACATCCCATGTTTCTTCTTCTTTAGAATTATGATAGGGTCCGATATCTTTTGCATAAACCAGGTCTCCGGCAAAATTATAGATGTAGAGTTTTCCTGATTGTTCGAGTGGAAGATTCCAGAATTTTATCGCTCGGAATTCCCTATTTTCCTGCAGATTTAGCGGATTGGGAAAGACAATTAGATGGTCGAGATTTTTCATATCGCTTAAAGAAAAATGAAAAGCATTTCCACTATTGGAAATCTCATTTCCGGCAAGATCGAGAATGTTGGATAATTTCAAAAAATAGGGCTGATTTGAATATTGAAGTTTGGTTGTCATCTGGATCAAAACATGATCTCCGGAAACTGTTACAGACTCGATCGTATTGTTTTTATCCAAAACAGGAGGAATTAAGAAATAATTTGTTAAGGTCTCAGCAGAAGTTGTATCAATAATTTCCGAAAAAAGCACTTTAACCGTGTAGAAATCAGCCAAAGTCTCAATACCGATAATTTCAGGAGGAGTTGTGTCTTCTTCGTAATTTATTAAAATAGTCTCATCAGGAACAGGGACACCTGTTGCTCCATGCAAATCAGCGATGTTCAAATAATATGATTTTTCGTAATTCGATTCATTAAAGTTTTCCGGTATGAATTCCGGATCAGGCAAGGTAGTTGCAAAAGGACTATTGAACCTTAAAAGCAATCCCTTTTTTTCCTGGATAAAATTAACTGATGTAGGTCTGGAAATATTATCATCAATATGAGCAGTGAATTCGATCTCACCATCAGAATAAAAGCAGCTGTCAGCCACCATAAAATGATTGATATTTATGGCATCATTATTTAATGCCAGGTCGTAGAAAAGTTTCAGTTCATAGTTTGAGTTCATCTTGATTGACTGGAACCTCGGAACCGGAAAGGGAATGGCTTTTTTCCAGAGAGTCGGCAGGCTTTCACGGGGAGAAAAATCTTCATTATAGGAAGTAATCTGATAATATAGCGAGTCACCTGTTTTATAATCATCTAAAAAAGGAAATGATAGATCCAGATGACTACTTTCAGTTGTACTGCCGATGGGCAGGATTTCATTATGATGCCGCCTGTACACCAAAAATGAATCAGCTTCTGCGACAGGATTCCAACTTAAAGTTACAACTGTTGAATCGACAGGTTGAGCAGAAAAATTTTCAGGAGTAGGAGGTCCGGTTAATTCCTCCGGATTTCTTTGATTTACAAGGCAGCTCTTAACATCAACACCATCACCGATATTCACGATTATATGAGAATTTTCATTAGCTGTCTGGGGTAAAGCAGTGATGGCATTCTGATATGTTTTAATAGATTCACCTTTCCAGATCGGGACGATTTCTTCATCAACATAATCGACCACATATACATTCGGCGGAAGTGATAAAATAATCTCTTCATCACCATCACCATCTAGATCTACATTAGCGATCGAATTATTGGATTCAACCTGGTCGAAGCTCAAGGCAGCAATCGGAATATACTGATTGTCCTCCCCGGAGTGAGTGTAGAATTTAAAATACGAGAATGATTTAGAAAGATCGATCGGATCTTGGGTTATCCCGCCAACACAGAAATCTTTTTGGCCGTTCCCGTGACCAAGAAAATCCCCAACTGCAAGATAATAAGCATTGGAAACAGGTAATCTGTCATACCAGACCGGATCGAAAGTCAGGAAATTATTTACATTTTCATTGTAGTGATAAGCATTACTTTCGTTTATTTCAAAGATCAGAATATCACCATCCGTATCTGCAGTCAGAATATCTGCATAAACATCATTATCTAAATTTCCGGAAGCTGCTCTATTCACAAATTCATTTTTAACTGTAGTTGGAGTATTGTTAAGAAGAATATATTCCGGTTCACCCTGAGCATCTTCGAATGTATTTCCAAACCTTCTATTCAAAGATATAACTCTTCTCGTAGCATTCCCTACTTTTTTATTCTTGATCAATACTACTTCATCTTTATTATCATTAAATTCATCATATTTGTCATAATTTATAAATTGTCCGCCATAAACTTTGTCGTCTGTCCATAAAGTGTCTTGATACAAAAAAGTTGTATTGGGATAGGAGAAAGGTTCCGGTGCTTCATAGACAAAAGCGACTTCTCCGATCACACCGAGAACATTGATCTTGTTTTCCGTGTTCGTATAGCCGAGGTCGTGAGGCCAGAATTCGTCAATGAATGTTTGCTGCACGACCAGAGTATCATTCATTATTTCATAAACTTTACAGGTATTATAGTTTTCATGTCTTTCCATTCCGACAAATTCATTTCTACCATTACCGTTAATATCATAAACTTTCCTGATACAAACCAGTTCAGGTCCAAGCGTGATCTGTTCAAAACGGTTAACATCGATTGAACTGTGGTCTATTTCGATCAAGTATGGGAATGTATCGGATGCTTCCAATCCGCAAATATTGGTTGCATTATAATCAATAGAATAAATTCCTTCCGGCATTTCATCCGGCAAAGCCAGAAGATGGATAGGATCCATATAAGTGCTGGAAGTTACATAAGTTTCGTTCTGATTGGAACAGGATAGCGATAAATTAACAGGCTCATCAAAAACCGCCTGCACATAATATTTCTGTAATTCTCCCTCATACCTTTTAGCTGTAGCAGCTAAGGAATCGACAAAAACGGGAGCTGACTGATCAATATGAACTGTCTGGCGAAAATCGTAATGCCGCATATCATAAGAAACGACTTCGACTTTGATCTGGTAAGTGTTGTCAGGCATAAGTTCGGTAAGATGAAAAGTCGCCAGCACATCGTCTTCGATCTCTGTGTAATACCAGATAGGATTATGATCCTGAAAATTTGGATCTTCCACATTCATCCAATCAGTATTAGGGTTTGGACTATCTTCTGCCGTAAACATAACAGAATATCTCCAGAAATTTGGTGTAGTTACTGATCCGACTATATCAAAATCGCTGCTTAATCCTTCAAGTTCGTGAGGTGAGGTTATTTCAATAAATGGAATAGCTGTGTTAGTGATAAGATAGTGAGTATCCAATAAACCGTTTCCGTAAAGATTATCAAAACCTTCATCTCCGAGATCTAAAGCTGAACTGCTTAATCTCGCTCGAATTTGTTCGAAATTCAGATCAGGTTCGACAGATAGTAATAAAGCAATACTCCCAACAACAAAAGGACAGGAAACAGAAGTTCCCGAAAGTTCCTTATATAAGGGATCTTCTGAATCATAAGTACTCGTGATAAATAATCCGGGAGCAACCAGATCGAGATGCGGACCATAGCTGGAAAAAGTAGTTATTTCGGGAGGATTAGAATTGTCAACTGAACCGACAGCGATCGTATTTGCTAATTTAGCGGGATACATAATACCTGGAGCTCCGGTATTACCTGCAGCAACAACCACGACTGTTCCTTTCTCGTAAGCATAAAAACAGGCATCTGCAATTATTTGTGAGAAATTAACATCTCCCCAGCTGAGATTGATCACATCCGCACCCATATCTGCGGCATAAATTATACCGGCAGCAGCGTCATCGTCTTGCAGGTATCCTTGTCCGTCAACAGTTCTAAAACCTGCTCTTACTACCAGGAGTTTGGTATTCCAGCAAATTCCAGCTATTCCTTCATTGTTGTTAGATTGAGCAGCAATTATTCCACCAACATGTGTACCATGATTATTTTCATCGGTTGGATCATTATCGTGATCAGTAAAATCACCAAGAGCATCGTCGGCAAGTTCGGGAGCATCTGCAAAGTCCCAACCCATAAAATCGTCGATATAACCATTCTCATCATTATCTATTTCATCAGCAAAAGGAGAATTATGGTGTGTAATATCCCGATAATTTACAACATCGTCATTGTTTATATCGAGATTATTATAAACCATATATTCGACTAATTCCACCAAACTCAGATAACCATCACCATCATAGTCAATGACATCAAACATCCAATCTGCGAATTCTCCTTGATTAATTCTGATATTATACTGTAAATCAGGATGATCGAGCATCATCCCCGAATCTATCAGACCGACAACGATCTCCTTATTTCCGGTTGTATAATCCCATGCTTCCGGAATGTTCACGATCTCATATTGCTGATTTCCGAATTCCGGATCATTGGGAATAACAAAGAAATTATTAATATAGTTTGGCTGAATATATTCCACACCTTCAAATTGCAGATTTTTCGTCTCGTTCCAATCCAGTTCCTCATCAAAGGTGGCAACATAAAAATTATTTTCTGATTTATTTAAAACAGGTTTGATATTCCTGACCTGCTTCTCAGAAAGAAAACTGTCAAATTCAGAGAGTCCCAATCCGTTTCTCGATATTTCTTTGGGAGAAGATGTTTTGATGATCATCTGTTTGGGAACGCGATCCAGACAGCTTAAAAATAACGGAATAACGAGCATTATGAGAGTGAATTTTATTTTTTCCATTGTTCATTACCTCAAAATAGATAACTTATACTGAACATGTGAACATCATTGATTTCATATTTAAATGGAATAAAAGCATAATCTATTAAAAGATTTTTATAGATAAAACCAAGTCCCGTTGATAGAGCTTCCGAATCATAGTTGAATTTATATCCACCCGAAAGTCTGAATTTTTCATATAGAAGAAAACTTAAACTAACAACAGCGTTTAGTTCACTTCTGTCTTGATGTTTAAGACCTTTGATCTCTGACGAAATTTCAATAAAATCTGTTTCCAGGGATTTAGTTAATCCGATTTCAAAAGTTGTTGGTAGATCAATATTGTCTTCATCCATTTTGGTAGAGGAGCCAAGATGTTTGATGGCTGCGGCAAGCTTCAAATCTTTTATGGGAGTTAAATAAGTATAACCAAGATCGCAGGAGATAGCAAAGCTGGAAGCAGTTTTGATTTTTTCATATAGACCGTGTAAATTCAATCCGGCATAATGATTCGGATTTATTCTGAAAGCAAAATTTGTGATCATATTCAGATCAAGAGGATGAAATTCACCGATAAGATCACCTTGTTCATCTATGTCAGGGAATTTCCCATAATCAAGCTGTCTGAAGGCAATTCCGAAAGATGTTTTCCCATGAGAATTCAGATAAGCAACCGAACTCATCTTAGTATCGAAAATCCAATAATTTTGGGTTATAGAAACAGCGTGTGTTCTATTTATTAATCCGGCAGCAGGATTTTGCAGGAAACTAAAGGCATCGGAAGAAGAAAAAGGATCGTTACCTGCTTTAGCAGCCGCATTGGCACTGGAAAGGATTTTAAGCATTTGGAAGCCGTATTCACCACTTGCTTCTGCAATCAAAAATGTGGTCAGGCTTATAACGACATAGGCTATTATAATTTTTTTCATTTTTCCTCCAGGATATGAAGTTTAAAGATTCAGGTTTTGATAATTATAAAAATGCAACCAATACAGATGGACCAACAAAATAATTGTCTTTTTCAAATTATATTAGCTGCTATGTCAAAATTGCTCAAACCTCCTTATATTTTCATACCATAAAAAATATTAGAACATTCTTTTTTTGATGTTTTAAAATTTTCCCAGATTATAAGCGACATCAAGATTATACTTTACCAGCCATAATATCTTTTTCATTACATTTACAGATATCGACGAATTCATATTTAGGTGACCAGGTATTTGCTTTTGACTTTTTGCTTCTTATCAGCTTTATTTTTTTTATTTCAGTATTGCATTTTGGACATATAACTTTTCCCACGGTGCTGATCTCATGAGCAAGCTTTGCTGAGAATGATCTTACTTTTGCCATCTTTCCTCCCTGATATTTATAATATTCATGCTCTTTCTATGTATTCTCCGCTGCGAGTATCGATCTTAATTTTATTTCCGATTTCAATGAAAAACGGAACAGTAAGGTTTAAACCTGTATTTGTGGTTGCTTTCTTGCCGCTGGCAGAGGCAGTGTTCCCTCTGATATTCGGTTCACATTCAACTATTTCCTGAACAACCGTGATCGGAAGTTCTATTCCTAAAATTCTACCTTCAGGATCAAACTTCATTCCAACGACCATGTTTTCGATCAGGTATTTGTTCAGATCACCGATAAGATCGACAGGAACCTGAATTTGTTCATAAGTATTGCTGTCCATAAAAACATAAAAACTTCCATCAAAATAAAGGTATTCTTTTTTATGTTTTTCAACTCTGACTTCCGTCAATTTCTCACTTGTTCTGAATGTATTTTCGATTACCTGACCGGTTTTAATGCTTTTCATCTTTGTTCTGACAAAAGCTGAACCTTTTCCCGGTTTAACATGCAGGAATTCAACGATTTCATATAGATCGTTTTTGAATTCGATGATCATCCCATTTCTGATATCAGAAGTGGTTGCCATTAATCCCCCTTCGTTCCAGCGACAAAAGAAACCGCAAAACAGCGGATTTTTTAATCGAAGGCTAAAAATAAAATCACTTCTAAAATGGCAAGTAAAAAATGGTTAAATATAAACATAGTTAAGAAGATCAGCAGGACATTATGAGAATTATTTTGAAAAAATTTTTTAAATCAACCTTAAACTCTTAAAAAAGTGTTCTCATAAAGGGCATTTTTATTAAAATATCTGAGCTTGGGGGAAAAAAATATTTAAATAAATTGAATTGACCGGATAAGAATTTATAAGGAATTTTACGAAAAGAAATCAATAAAATTTTGATTCTAATAATCTAATAATTCAGGTAATTACAAATATTGGTCATTTCGATAAGGATAAAATGTTTTTTCTTCAAAAACCGGATTTTTTTCTGAGATATTTACAAAAATTCCGAAATATAGTTATTTTTTCTTGACAAAGAAATTCAGATTTTTAGTTTCTGTCCAGGTC
>DRTC01000156.1 GCA_011372345.1 Candidatus Cloacimonadota bacterium | reverse complement strand
GTGAAATCTGTGAGCCATTATTCCCTGAGCTATCGTTTTCTTATCCGTTTAATCCGTGAAATCTGTGAGCCATTTTTCCATGAGCTATCGTTTTCTTATCCGTGCTTTTCCGTGCAAATCCGTGAGCCATTATTCTCAGTGAGCTAAATGGTTTTAGTCGATGAGCTGATCTTAAAACCTTTCACCTTCACATGCGGCATTTTAGCACTGTAAATCCCGAATTCACCGTAATTATCCGAATACGGAATTGTGTAAGATTGGTTTTCAATATCAGTAATTCCATTGATAATATCAGAAATTTTTTCTGTGAAGCGCAGATTATTCACAACTTTTATGATCTTTCCGTTTTCAATCAGGAAGGTTCCATCACGCGTTAATCCGGTTAATGATGTTTCCTTACGATTGATGAAATTCATATAATGTAAGCTTGAAATATAAAGACCTTTTTTAATGGAACTAACTAATTCTTCCCGGCTTTTATCTCCGGTTTCCATTACAATAGCTTCACCTTTTACCCCGTTTTTCTTCATCTTAAGTTTTCTACCGTAGTAATTTCCCACCATAAAATTTTTGAAAATACCATTCTCAATAAGCGGAGTTTTCTGATAAAGATGTCCGTCAGAATTATAATCAAAGTTGATCAAATCAGGATGATGAGGATCGTCGATCAAAGTAATATTTTCAGGAAATATCTTTTTATCGATCTTCCCCTCGAAAAAGCTCTGTTTATGATCCAGACTGGCAGCACTCAAACTGCTTTCCAGATACATAAAATATTCCCCGATACAGCGAGGAGCCAGCACAACTTCATACTCTCCCGGTTCCACATCGACAATTTCTCCGCATCCGGCTTCAACTTTTGCTTTTAGATTTTGGATGAATCTCTCCTCATCAAATGAACCATAATTTTCTCCGCCGTAAGCTTCTAAAACAGTAACTTCATTTTTGTTGGAAACTGCTTTCACTTCCAAAAAGATCGGGGAACTGATCTCGCGTTTATTGACTCCATTGCTGTTCACGATATAAAGTATTCGATAATTACAGATAAAAGTTCCATAGATTTTGAAATCATTCGGTTCAACTGCTTTAGCAACCTTATCGAGAAAATCGATTTTCTTATCCAGAGAAATTCTCTTGATGTTGTTAGTTTTTTCCTTTTCAGAGGAAATGGTCAGATCGTCTTCAATATCGATGAAATCCGGATCATCGGGAAGTTTATCGATAATCGTTTTTGCTTCGTCGATCTTTTCCACCAGAACCATTTTTGTCGGATTAACAAGTCTGAAAGAATACGATTTTTTTCCTTTATGAACCGTTGTAGAAAGTGATACGGAAGATTTCGAAATATTGTAATTTGTCTGGCTTTGGAAAAAACGGAGGAAATCCGTTTCCCATAAATAATACCTGAATTCTAATTTCAGTTCGGGATGTTCTTCGCAAATTATTATCAGTTCTTCTCTAAAACTCATTTTTTACTCCTTAGCTTTAACAACTAACTGAACGAACAACAAATAAAAAGAATCAACTTGATGTTCGGAATCTTGTTCAACTGGTCGCAAACTCAAAATCAGGGAAATTCTTGTAAAGGAAAAATTTTACCTGCGAAAAACATGAAAATATACGAAAAGAAAATATGTAAACAAAATAGACAACAAAGTTACTTTCCGAAGATTCCTCCGTAGGAACTCTTTAAAAGTAAGATTCGGAAAAATTTTTCATTAACCGCGAAATGGACGAAAAAGAATAATTAACTTTGTAGTAAAATTTTTAAAAGAAACAAAAAATATTTGACTTTAAAATTAACAGAACTAAAAAAGACACGATTCTGAAACTGTAATTTCTGGAAATTTTTGGATTGATTTATGCATTTGTAATTCACAACCAATCAGGAGGTTATGATGAAAACGATTTTGATTAGTTTATTTTTTTCTATACTTTTTTCTTTTTTAATATCCAATCCAGTTCCGCCTGTACTTTTCAGCGAAATCTATTTTGAAGATGATGAATGGACGTTAGAACTTTATGATTATTATAATTATTTTGTTGGAATGACATTGGATGGATGTGAAATCTCATCATCCGCTGATACAGTTCAATTCAATGATGGAATTTATTTTAATTTTGAAGAGGTTTTATTAATAACAAGTGAAGATTTACAAGATCCTTTAGCCATCAATAAGACAGGAGATTTCGTAAAACTTACAGGTATTGTTTTTGACGATGAAATAATATTTGGAGAATTTCCTGGTTCAAATGTAAACTCTCCATTTGAAGGGCAATCGTTAGCAAGAGTTTCTTATGGGAATATGTTTGCAGGTGAAGATTATTATCTGGCAAAAGAAAATCAACCATCATTAGGTTCAAATCCATTTTCTGTAAACACAAGAGGAGTCCTTTCCGGATATGTTTATGATATTAATGAAAATCCCGTTAATTCAGCCCGGATAGAATATAATCCATCCGACTATTTATTTTTCCTTTATACAGATGATACTGGTTTTTATGAAAATACTCAAATGCTAGGTATGAATTATTCGGTTACGGTTTATATTGATGATACGGAATATGGAAGTGAAAATATTACAGTCGAACCTGATT
>DRTC01000155.1 GCA_011372345.1 Candidatus Cloacimonadota bacterium | reverse complement strand
TTAATGTTATAAACTGATAATTCAACATTTGTTTGGTCAGGAAGATAATAACTGATTTTGGTATTCGATTGAAAAGGATTTGGATAAGTCGAGATGGAAATAACATCGAGTTCGATATCTCCAGGATCTACTTGAGTAGGCTCTGCAAAAGACAACGGATAATAATAACTGACAAAATCTTTATTTTGCCCATTATTAAAATGATAGGAAAGAATGCGTCCGCGATCACCGAAATTTATATCTTCGGGAACAGTGAAACCTGCCTGGAATTCTCCCTCATCAAAAAAAGTAACACCAAAATAGAAGAAATATCCATTCTTTGTATAATCAACTTCATAGAATTGTTCATTCAGACTGTTTTCATAATGAATGTCATATTCGGATTCATAAATAAGAGTATGAGCAGTTCCGGATGTAATTCCATTGCCGGATTGAACTGAAAATTCAACAAAATCTCCAGCAAATAAAGTATCCGGATTTCCTGTAATTGTGATCGAACTATCTGATTCCGGAGGATTGATGAACATTAACGGATCTCCCAAAATATTGTATAGTCTGCTGTTCGAGTAACTTGCTCCGGAATTTAATTTCGCATCGAGAAGTGCAGTTCCTAAATTCATTCTTTCGTTGATAATATTCACAAAAAAACTTCTGAATAAAGTATTATTATCATTTCCACCGCAAGATCCTGTCGCAGAAATCGAAGCAATCGAGCCACCGTTTTCATAAAATAGTAATTGTTCTGCCATACAATCATATTCCGGATCAGAATAATGACCGACATCTCCTGATGCGGTAGTGAATAAGAAAAGATTTTCAGGATTATTGAGCAGAGATAGATGTTCTGCGGTTTTAAAATAATTTTCATCGCCCAAAACAAACTCGCATCCGTGCCCGATATAATGCCAGATAAATCTACCTTCATTGAGTTTATCCAATAAATCATCGGTTGCATCCGGTTTGAAACCGTATTGATCAAATTCATATTCGATTCCTAAAACTTTATCGACATAAACTGCATTACTAATGACTTCACCTGTTTCCTGAGCTTGCCAGGTATGATTCAAACCTGTAGCTCCGCCGGTTCCTTCCAAGTGACCACTTTTATGTTCATCATCTGCTAAAATAAGCATTTTATCTCTCCACCAGCCTAAAGTCGGTTCTTCGATGTATTGGAACATCCGCTCGGTGTATAATTCCAATTGTTCCACATTTTGAGCAGGAATTCTTCCGATTGGAATTTCGGGATAAGGATCATCATCCAGATTTACAAATCCATCGTCCGTAACATAATTTCCTGTATCATAAACCATAATGCGATTTTTATCGATATCCAGTTCCCATAGATTTGTTCCGCTTCCAATTAATAAAACAGAATTTTCCGACCAGGTTTCAGGATCAGGAAAACAGGATTGGATATATTCCTTTATCCCTTCCAGGGATTCTCCAAATTGATTAAAAATATCCTGCTGATCTATAATATTTCTTTCGATCCCGAAATGGTTTTGGTAAAAATCTGCGATTTGATTTGCCTGCGGGATAAATTCTGCAGGTGCAATAATCAAATGGTCGACTGCAAATAAAGAATTTACAAGGATCAAGGG
>DRTC01000154.1 GCA_011372345.1 Candidatus Cloacimonadota bacterium | reverse complement strand
TTTTCCGAAATCGTTTTTTCCATTCCAGGTTATGGAAAGCGACTCCGTCGCTTTTGCTTCAAAAGAATTGAAGCACTCCAAAGTTTTCACCTTCTGTCCTTTGATATTATAAATTTCAAGATTCACAAACAGGGATGTTTGTTCTACATTAAAAGAAATCGTTGTGTTAGAAGAAAATGGATTGGGATAATTGCTCAATTTAAGATCAGAAATCTGGATTTCATTATCTTCGATTTGCACGCCGGAAGGTCCTAATTCTCCATTTAATCTAATATTCTGAGCATAAATATCACCACCGTCATTTCTTTCATCTTCCCAAGTCACGATCCATTGTTCATTCAGAAAGGAACTTACTACCAAATCCGTTTTAGGACTTTGGAGAGAGGATAAGGCAACATTTTCATTTTCCCAGACATAACTTCCATCAGGATGGATCCGCATAGCCATGACGCGGCAATCGAGTACATTCCCAAAAGAAAAATCACGATAAAATACGACAACATCATCTTCTGCAGACTTAGCTGTTACATCCTGCTTATCTGCTCCGGAGAGTTCGAGGAATGCATTTCCGTTATCTGTCCAGAGCCGTTCACCGGTAAGATCCATCTTTTGACCGTAAAGACCTCGCTGATTCTGATCACCGTCCATTTCGCTCCAGAAGATGAAAACTTCTTCTGTATTTGGAAGATAAGCCAGATCAGGATAAAAATGATTTCTATTCGGCATTGTGGAGACTTCGATTCCATCATCGATAAAGAGAATTTCTCCCTCAGAATTTACATGCTGGATGAAAATGCTCGCTAAATTATTACTGTCCCGATCATCATGCCAGGCAATGAAAAATCCGTCGTTTCCATCGTTGATAAACGGAAAGATCTGAGTCCAGGCAGAAATACCACCGGCATCACTGATAATCGTAATATTTGCCCAAACAGGATTTCCATCAGGATCGAATCTTTGAGCAAGAACATGTCTGGTAGGAGCCCAGAATGGACCGGAATCTTCAAAGAATTTGAGGATCACATCATCATCTCCGACAGGTAAAAGTTGAGGCCATGAATATGTATCAGTACAACTTAAAGTGATTCCGTTTTCTCCCCAAAGTAGATTTCCATCAGGAGAAACCTTCTGCATAATGATCTCATCTTCGGATGACCAGGAAACTACGATATTTCCTGAATTCAGAGCAGTAACTTTGGGTGAAGCATCAAAAGCAGTACTGTTCGATAATTCCAGACCATCTTCTCCCCAGATAAAATCACCTTCAGGAGAAATCCGATAAGCATAGATATTGTTATTTCCTCCATTCCTGATATCCTGAAATGTCAAAATCGCATGATTATCCTGGTCGATAGTCATATCCCAGTCTGTCAACCAACTCATGGAAGTATGATCACTGATCAATAAACCGTTGTGTTCCCATTGCTCATATCCCTGGGAATCAAGTTTCTGTAAGCGAACATTGTAATTTCCATTCTCTAAAGAGAACCAGCCAATATAGGTGATCCCTTCATTGGATGCGATTTTGGGAATGACCTGTTCTCCTGCCAGATCTGTTACTTGTGAATTCTGAAATGGATCATCGCTCCATTGAGCAGTTAAAAAAAAAGGGATAAGTATAAGCACAAATAATGCTAACTTCATCATAACCTCCTTTTTGAAACTTCCGAATATTTCGACTTTGTGGAATCTTCGGTAAGTTGGAATCCCTTCAGACCGGAAAACAGCCGGAAAAAACTTGGATATTCCCATGTTTTCTCAATTTCAAATTGCTGAAATCCCAAAATTTGGCAAGTTTTTTTAGTGCATTAAAATCATTTTTCTGTTTGCAGAAAACTTACCTGCTTTTATTTGATAAAAATAGATTCCTGAGGAAACAGGTTTATTGTTTTCATCTTTTCCATCCCAGATTATGTGGTGAAGAGTGTCCGTCGCTTTGGCGTCAAAATAATTGCCGCACTCCAAAGTTTTTACTTTTTGCCCTTTGATGTTGTATATTATTATCTCTGCGTTCTCTCCGTCCTCTGCGGTAAGATTAAATGATATTGTAGTTTCCGCATCGAAAGGATTAGGATAATTAGATAATCTAATTCTTTCATTATTAATTATCAATTCTTCATTAACAGAAGTTCCAGCCCATTCAAAAGCTCCCATATCAGGTGCCCAACCATAATATTCATCATAATTTAAATCGAGCAGAATTTCACCTTCCCACTCAAAATA
>DRTC01000153.1 GCA_011372345.1 Candidatus Cloacimonadota bacterium | reverse complement strand
CTAAAGCAAACTTAATTCAAGCTTTCTCCAATTTTGATAGTTTTCGTTCAGATACTAATTACTTTATGCTTTTTTCAAAATACAATTTTTCATCCAATTGTATTCCCAAATGGAATTTGGGAACAAGGAGAGGGAGATTAGATAATGTATCATCCTAACACTTTCCTCAAAAACTGTCCTGTATAAGACTTTTCATCCTTCGCAATTTTCTCTGGAGTTCCAACTGCAACAACTTTTCCTCCTTCATCTCCGCCTTCCGGACCAAGATCGATGATATGATCTGCACACTTGATCACATCAAGATTATGCTCGATAACCACGATCGTATTTCCCATGGAAACAAGTCGATGAAGAACATTAAGCAGTTTCTTGATATCGTCGAAATGCAGACCGGTTGTCGGTTCATCGAGGATATAAAGAGTTTGTCCGGTGCTGGTTTTACTCAATTCACGAGCAAGTTTGATCCTTTGAGCTTCACCTCCGGAAAGAGTGGTGGAAGCCTGTCCGAGTTTGATGTAGTCGAGTCCGACATCGATCAAGGTTTTCAGCTTTTTAGTGATTTTGGGAATATTCTCGAAATGCTTGATCGCTTCCTGAACATCCATATCCAGAACTTCAGAAATGTTTTTTCCCTTAAATTTAACTGCTAATGTTTCTTTATTGTAGCGATGACCTTTACAAACTTCGCAAGTTACATAAATATCCGGCAGGAAATGCATCTCAATCTGCTTCAAACCTGCTCCCTGACAGGCTTCACATCTTCCACCTTTGACATTGAATGAAAATCTTCCGGCTTTATATCCGCGAATTTTTGATGCCGGAAGTTCGGCAAACAGATTGCGGATCGGATCGAAGAGTTTGGTGTAAGTTGCCGGATTGGAACGAGGAGTTCTGCCTATTGGTTGCTGATCGATATCAATGACTTTATCGAGATGTTCGTAACCGGAAATCTTATCATATTTTCCTTCTTTCAAGTTGGAGCGATTGAGTTTGTTAGACATTGCCGGGAAAAGGATTTGATTGATCAACGAACTTTTTCCTGAACCGGAAACTCCGGTAACGCAAGTGAATAATCCAATTGGAATGTCCATCTTGATCTTCTTCAGATTATTTTGAAAAGCACCTTTAATCGTGATCTTTCTTTTATCCGGTTTCATTCTTTTAGATGGATAATCGATCGTTAGTTTGCGAGCAAGATATTTTCCGGTCAGAGATTTTTTAGATTTCAGGATTTGTTCCAAATTTCCTTGAAAAACAATTTCTCCACCAAAAATTCCCGCTCTCGGTCCAAAATCTATGATCTGGTCGGAAGAACGGATCATTCCTTCATCGTGTTCGACCACAATCACCGTATTTCCCAGATCGCGTAAATGGAGAAGCATCTCGATCAACCTGCGATTATCTCTTTGATGCAGTCCGATACTCGGTTCATCCAAAATATACATCACTCCAACCAGACTGCTTCCGATCTGGCTGGCAAGACGGATTCGCTGTGATTCTCCTCCTGAAAGAGTCGGAGCTTTTCTGTCGAGTGTCAAATAATGAAGTCCCACATTTGTCAGGAATGAAAGTCGATTGTGAATTTCCTTTAGTACTTCCTCCGCGATAATTTTTTCATTTCCTTTTAATTTCAGATTTTTAAAAAAATCTATCGCATCTGAAATGGAAAGATTCGTAATTTCATCAATGCTTTTCCCGGAAATCCTGACAGCAAGACTCTCTTTCCTTAATTTTTTCCCATTACAATCAGGACAAGGTTTGTTGCTGATATACTGCAGGTAATAGCGTTTCATATATTCGGAAGAGTTTTCGTTCATTCTCCGTTTAAGAGTTGGGATCAGACCTTCAAAGCGAGTATTGAATTCTCCTGAACTATCTTCTGAAAACCAAGATAATTTGATCTTTTTTTGTGAACCGTAAAGCAACATATATTGAATTTCCCGTGATAATTTATTCCACGGAGTATCGAGAGAAAAACCATGTTCTTTTGCCAGAGATTTCAGGATCCTCAATCTCCAACTGCTTTTTTTCTGATTCATGATTCCCCAATGAACGACTGCTCCCTGCATAATAGAGATTGTTTTATCAGGAATGATCAGATCAGGATCAAATTCTAATCTTGTTCCCAAACCATTGCAAGATTTACACATCCCGATCGGGCTGTTAAAGGAAAAATGCTGCGGTGTGAGTTCCGGATATCCGATCCCGCATTTGGTGCAGGAATTTGCTTCGGATATTATTTCAGATCGTTTTTCATCTACGAAATCAATTTTGATGAAACCGTCGGTCAGTTTCAAAGCAGTTTCCACAGAATCGATCAAGCGGCTGCGGATTCCTTCTTTGAGAACGAGACGATCAACTACGATATCGATGGTGTGTTTACTTTTTTTATCGAGTACGATTTCTTCGGAAAGCTCTCGTAAGACACCATTGATCACAACTCTGACAAAACCTTCCTGCCGGGCTTCCTCAAGTTCGTCTTTGTGTTCTCCTTTCCTATTTTGTACGATTGGTGCTAATATTTGAATTCTCGTTTTATCCGGAGATTTCAGAATTTGATCAACCATCTGATCAACAGTCTGTGAACCGACTATATCTCCGCAATTATAACAATGCTGAATTCCAATCCGGGCATAAAGGATACGTAAATAATCATAAATTTCGGTAACAGTACCGACAGTTGAGCGGGGATTTTTGCTGGCGGCTTTTTGCTCGATGGAAATTGCCGGAGAGAGTCCTTCGATATAATCCACTTTCGGCTTTTCCATCTGACCGAGAAACTGTCTGGCATAAGCAGAAAGTGATTCGACATACCTTCTCTGACCTTCCGCATAAAGAGTATCGAAAGCAAGAGAAGATTTTCCGGAACCTGAGACACCGGTAACAACGATCAATTTATTGCGGGGAATTATAACATCTATATTTTTAAGGTTGTGCTCTTGAGCACCTTTGATGATGATTTCTGTTTTCATTTGTTACCTGCGAAAAACACGAAAAAAAAAGAAATGAGGGTTCATTATGTTTATTTTCATATTATAGATAATTTGAATTATAAACCATTGAAATGGTTTCCCTTTACTCTTTTGAATATTATCTCCCACAAATGAATTTGTGGGCTTCTTTGAAAATTTGTCTGAATTCAGAAACCCATAAATTTATTTATGGGAAATTGAATGAGATCAAAATAATGAACCATTT
>DRTC01000152.1 GCA_011372345.1 Candidatus Cloacimonadota bacterium | reverse complement strand
CCCATGTACTTCCATGATAACTATCCATTCCTGCAATCATAACAACTTCTCCGAGAAAAGAAGGATCAGGCATTTCATATTTTTCATATTCGAGAGTTTTATCGATCTGCGGTTGTAGTTCAGAAGTGTTTCTGGCAGAGAATCTTCCGTAATAAACTTCCGGCATATAATCTCCAGTGTATTCGCAATATTTAAGATCAGTAACATGACCTCCGGTATTTCCATTCCAGGCAGGAACTTGACCAACATCACCTACAAATAGAACAAATGACGGAGCAGGATCGGAAGTATTGTAAATATCCTGCAGATATGATTTTATGGCATTTGTTGAAGTCCCGATCTCATCTGTATAACCAATAACAACTTCAAAACCTTTTTCCGTTTTCCATTCGATAAATGGCTGTAATTGATCTTCGAACATGCGATCGGAAACAATCAAATATTTGATAGGATATCTGGTCAGATCATCGCGTGTATTCGGTTCTGAATAATTAAAGACAAATTCGCTGTAAACTTTCTCAAAATATGGAGAAAAAGTTTTTTCTCTCAATTCCTTTGTTGAGAAAATATCTCCTCCCACAAAATCAACCTGCACATTGATATCATTGTAAACTTTGATCGAGTTTGTTGCAGGATTATATTTAACAGGTTCAAGGATTAAAGTGAATAATCTCATACCTCGCATAATTCCAAGTTCTTCCACAGAAACAATCTCTTTCGCATCAAAACGATCTGCGGCATAAACTTCTTCGTTCAGGACAAACTTGAGATCTTCCGGTTTTGCACTTTTGGAAACTGAAGCTTGAGCAGGAATAACCTTATTATTGATCCCAAAATCTGTTAGAGAAAATTCCGAAATTTCAGAATTCATCATTTTTACGCTGATCTCAGCATTTAGAGGAACAGCAATTATTTTCCTTAAAACCGGTAATTTTGGTGAACCGATCTCTGTAGAATACGAATATCCTTCGATTCTAATTTGAGAAAAAGTTCCTTTTTCTGTGTTCACATCAAAAGAATTGATCTCTGAAATCCGGTAGTTGACTCTCATTCCAAAGTCACTTTTTTCAAGCAGATCAGCTTTTGTATTCGCATAATCAAGATCGATCGCTTGTTCGGCAACCAGGAACATTACACTAAAAAAAATCGTTAAAAAAATTAAAAATAAGTTTTTCATTATTTTCTCTCCCCTTTTTATATTTTTTGAATACATAAAACAATAGCAAAAAAGATACCAAACTTAAAACTAATTAATCTAACGAGAATTTAAAATTATAAGAAAGATAAGAAACTTGCCAAATTTCAAAAATTTGGCAAGTTTTACAGACTTCATCGATATTTTATCTTCTTCTACAAAGATGTCCAATATGCATATCTTTATCGCTTTTTTGATTCCCACACCTTCACCCCATTTGATAAATCATATATTCATTTCCGTTTGTTGATTCCCACACCTAAAGGAGTGGGTTTCTCTTTACTTTCGGTGTTCTCGGATGGTGAATTCTTTTTTGTTTTGGTTTATCCAAGTTAGTACTTATTTCTTTAATCCTTATCCCGAAAGCCTTTGGGGGTAAAATATTTTCATCACTCTCTGTGAACACTTTAATAGAAGTGATTCACACGGTTAAATTTATGTCCAATTTTTTTATTCGCGTAAATTAGTGTTAATTCGCGGTTAAATTTTTTTTGCTTATCCAAGTTAGGGGATGCTCTTCACTGAATTTTACAATTGACAAAAAACAATTGCTGATAAGATAGAACCAAATAGAGGAGGAGCAGATGGATAAAAAAACATTTTTTGAGAATATCAGGAGAGAAGCGAATGTTGCTTTGACAAAGGTTTTTGATAAAGTAGAAGAAGTCAGCAAAACATCAGCATTGAAGCTGAAAATCACAAGTTTAAAATCACAGATCAAAAATTATCAGACCGAAATCGGGGAAATAGCTTTTCATAATAAAGACAAATTCAAAGATTTTCCGGAAATTGTGAATCTTTTGGGTAAGATAAAAGATATTGAAGAAGAAATTGTTCTAAAAGAAGAACAGATTGCAGAATTGAAAGAAAAAGAAGAAGCTGAAGAAAAAGAAAATTAGATTTTCGCTTGAAAATAATAGATAATTTTTATTATCAAATATTTTTAGATCAATTCTTTGTCCACTTTGTTTACAGGTAAATGGTAAATGTCTTTATTCAGGATAATGGGAATCGATTATGGGGAAGTACGGATTGGAATTGCCTTGAGCGATCCTCTGCAGATAATTTCCAGACCATATAAAGTTCTAACAAATTCGGATGATTCACTTTTTGTCGAGTTGAATGAAATAATAAAATTGGAAAATGTGGGAAAAATTATTTTAGGATTACCTCTGAATCTGGAAGGAAAAGATTCCCAGAAAACTCTCGAAGTCAGGAAATTTGCGGAAGAATTAGAAAAAAAAGTTCCTGTTCCGGTTGAATTTTTTGATGAAAGATACACAACCGTGGAAGCAAATGAAGCCCTGAAAAATATGGGAAAAGATCCGAGAGAGAGCAGGAAAGTTATAGATAAGATCGCCGCTTCCCTGATCTTGAGATCCTACTTGGAAAACAAAAAATGAAACCGCTTTCAGCCGCGATTATTGTTGTTATCCTATTTTTCGCAATTTACGGAATTTTTCTCTTTACATTTCCCCTTCAGGTCAAAGAAACTCTGATCGAGATCAAACAAGGTGAATCTGCTTTTTCTATTGCTCAGAAACTTTATAACCAGAGTGTAATTCGCAGCAAAAACTGGTTTTATCTGTATGTGAAATTTACCGAATCTGATCGAGATTTGAGTTATGGGAAATATCTTTTTCAGGGGAATTTATCTTTAGTCAAAGTTGTAGCAAAATTGAAGCAGGGAAGGATTTTTCTCCGTAAAATAACGATCCCCGAAGGTTATACAGTTAAGAAGATCTGTCGCAAATTATCAAATAATAATTTTGGTGATCATAAAACTTTTTTAAGTTTATGTAATAATGAGAAATTCGCAAAAAAACTGACCGGATTTCCTGTTAAAAACCTGGAAGGTTTTTTATATCCTGAAACTTATAGTTTTCCTGAAGAAGTCAGCGAGGAATTTATTATCTCGCATATGGTTAAGGAATTTTTTAAACAAACCGGACAATTGAATTTTGTACCGGATGAAAAATTAGATTTTTATAAGACGATCATTCTCGCTTCGATCGTAGAAAAAGAAGCTCGTGTTGAGGACGAAAAACCGGTAATTGCCAGTGTTTATCTGAATAGACTCGAATATAATTACAAACTACAGGCTGATCCGACTGTCGCTTATATCCTTGAACAAGCCGGAAAATCTAGGAAGAAAATTTTTTACAAAGATCTGGAAATCAATTCTCCTTTCAATACTTATAAATATTTTGGACTTCCTCCGACTCCCATCTGTTCACCTTCCGGAAGTACGATCGAAGCAGTCCTGAAACCGGCTGTAACCGATTATTTCTTCTTCTTTGCCAATGATAACGGCAGGCATATTTTTTCTCAGACCTACAGCCAGCATCTTTCCAAACAAAGGAATCTGAAAGCAGCTAATGGATAACAATATTCTGCTTCATCTGGCAATTATTATTTTCTTCTCCAAAATTCTAGGAGCTTTATCCCGTAAATTCAAACAACCTCCTGTGATCGGAATGCTTCTGCTCGGAATCGTTCTGGGACCGACATTCTTACATTTTATCGAACCGAATGAAGTGATCAAATGGATCGCTAAAGTCGGAGTTCTTTTTTTACTTTTTGAAGCAGGATTAGAAACAAATCTGAAGAAAATAAAGGAAGATTCCAAACAGGCACTCCTTCCTGCTTCCGGAGGTATCCTGACACCTTTTATACTTGGTTTTCTGTTATCATATCTTGTCTATCGTAATGTTTCCGAAAGTCTGATCATTGCAGTTATTTTCACAGCAACCAGCGTTAGTGTCAGCGTTATGACTTTACTCGATCTGGGAAAATTAAAAAGCCTGGAAGGAAGATGTATTGTAAATTCTGCCATCTTCGATGATATTGTGGGAATATTACTTTTGACATTCATTTTTGGATTAACATCAAAATCAGGAATCCAGGATTCATCTCTCGCTTTTTCTTTTGGAAAGATCATTATATTTTTCATCATTTCTTTTGCTTTCGGCTTATATGTTCTTAAGCCATTTTTTCTGAATTTGAGAAAAATCCTGCTGGAAAATGTAGTTATCTCATTAGCGATCGCAACTGTGCTTCTGTATTCCTGGTTTGCTGAATTAACAGGACTGGCTGCTATCACAGGAGCTTATTTTGCCGGTTTATTTTTGGGTCAGACACATCATAAACATTCGGTTCAGGAAGGTATTTCCAATGTTGGAAAATCTTTTTTTGTCGATGTGTTTTTTGTCAGTATCGGTTTGGAATT
>DRTC01000151.1 GCA_011372345.1 Candidatus Cloacimonadota bacterium | reverse complement strand
GATTCTCCTTATCTTGTAGTTAAAAGTTATACTCATGTTTCCGGTCCTGTAAGCGGAGTCTGGAATACTGTCGATGCACCTTATGTTGTTGATGGAGACATCTTCGTTCAGGCAGGAGAAAGTTTGTTCATTGAAGGCGGTGTTCACATCTTATTTTCAGGGAATTATCATTTTTATGTTCATGGTATTCTGAATGCTTCCGGAAATTCCGGGAATCCGATATTCATAGGTCCCCATGAAAATAATTCTAGCTGGAAAGGGATCAGTATGGAAGAAGATGTTCCCTTTCCTCGCGAAACTCATTTGAATTTCGTAAATATCCATAATGCTGCCGGAGGTGTTAAACTCGACGGGATGCTCGCTTCGATGCATAATGTTTCTATCCTTTATGATACGATTGCAGTTCGGGATACAGCTTCGGTTGGAGTTTCCATAATCGATGAAATCAGTACTTTGATCGATGACTGCACGATCGAAGGTTATCCTATCGGAGTTCAAATCGAGAATTCCGAACCGATCCTTTCTACTCCAACCATTACCAATTGCCGCATCCGCAACAGCACCGAGCAGACGAGAACAGAAGAGATCGGAGTCAATATTTCAGGATTGGTTGCTCTGGAAATGGATGAAACTTTTATCGAAGATTATCCTTATGGTGTGAATTATATCGGGACAGGAAGTTCTACCGCAGATACACCAACCTTAACGAACTGTCGGATCAGGAACAGTACGGAAAATACCCGTCCTCGTGAAGTTGAGCTTTTAACCGGAATTTATCTGGAAGACATCATCAATATTGAAGTAGTAGCTGATAGTATCATCGGTTACGAGACAGGAGTCGATATTTTCAATTCCGTGAGCAGAACGGAATCTACTCCCACTCTGACCAATTGCCGCATCCGAAACAGCACGGAAAATACAAGAACTGAAACAACAGGAATCAATATTGAAGGATTTGTTTCTGCTGAAATCGATAACTGTGATCTTAATGATTACTACAAGAGTGGAGAAATCACTAATAACAGCGGTTCTACTTCAACACCAACTTTAACTAATTGCAGGATCCGTAATAGTACTGAAAACACCAGAGATTCGTTTATCGGATTGGAATTTTCAGGAGATATAACCGGTTTGCTATCCGAAAATGAGTTTGTGAATTGCGATTCAGCTTTGATATTTGATCAAATAACCGACCATACTGAAATCGGTTATAATCTTTTTTATCTTGAAGATTTTGTTACAAATTCCATAGCTTTTTCGGGAAATGATCTTGATACATTAACTTTCTATAATAATACTATTTATTCTTATGATTACGCTTTTGATGCAGATTCGACAAATTCCTATCTTTATAATAATATCATCTGGGAGACGACTTATCCAATTCAGGCAACGAATTCAAACCTGACAGTCGAATATAACGATATCGAAGGAGGTTATACCGGAACCGGAAATATCGATGAAGATCCGTCATTTGTAGATGAGACTAATTATATGTTTTTCCTTTATTGGGATTCTCCCTGTATCGATTCCGGAACCGGTGATGATGATCCGGATGGAACAGTCGCAGATATGGGAGCATTCTATTTTCATCAGATTGGAACACCTTCTATTCCCGAAAACATTCTGATTTCCATCGATCCTGATTCTGTTGAAATTAGCTGGGATGAAGCAGAAAATTCGATTTCCTACAGTATTTATTCATCAGATGATCCGTATGAATCTTCTGAAAATTGGGATCTGGAAGAATCTGGAATTCGAACTTTAAATTGGATCGGAGAAATTTGTGATCCCGATAAATATTATTATGTGATCGGAGTTAATGGCATTCCGATTAGTTTCAAGATGAAGTAAATTGCTGTCATTTTCTGTTTTGTAGCTCGGAACTTGTTCCGAGAACCTGCTCATTATAAATATCCTTCTCTTTTTGATGAGAATATGAATTCACCCTGATCCTCTCTTTGAAAAAAGAGGGAGATTGAGAGAAGCAAGAAGAAATTTAATCCAATCCCTAATCCATTTTGAGAAAAAATGATTTTTTTCTTTTAGTCGGTGAGTTCTGGATAAATTGTAAAAATGATTTGACGCTTTTATCCGTATTTGAAATTTATTTTCCAAAAATAAAAAAGATGAAAATATGAAAGACGAAACAAAAATTATCGGTCGCAAGGAAGAACTTAATAAACTTTATCATTATTTTGAACCGCTTAGTTCATTCCAAAAAAGAAAATTCGGTGGAATTGTTCATATCCAAGGTGAAGCCGGAATTGGAAAAAGCACATTTGTCAGGGAAATTCAGAGTTCAAAATCTTTGAACAATTTAAATTGGTTTTATTTGGTTTGTGATAAAAACCTGAAAAAAAGCTTTAATCCCATAAAATGTTTTTTATTCGATTTTTTCAATCAATCCGAAATACAATCCGATGAAAGAAATAAACTGGAATTCCAAAAGAAGATCAGAGAATTAACAAAAAATTTGGTAGATAAGAATTTAGATGATGAATTGATCCGAACTAAATTTCTACTCAGCTCTTTGATCGGTCTTGACTTAGATGATTCATACTTTAAACATCTCGATCCCCGGATAATTTATGAAAATACACTCTTTGCTTTAAAAAATCTATTCAAGATCACTGCTCTGGAAAAACCTGTGGTAATGGTTCTTGAAAACGCTGAGTATATTGATGATGATACTTTACATTTTCTGGAAACATTTGTTAGAAACATCGATGAATATCCAATAATTATTATTTCTTTGTCCTGCTTAACTGATAAAAAATCTCCTTTAGACAAACCGGATATTCCACAAAATAAAATCCTTCTGCATCCTCTAAACGCTAAAGAAACCGAAGAATTGACAAAAAGTCTTCTCTTTTTAGAACAACAAAAAGCTCTTCCGATTCCCCATAAAACTCTTGATCTGATCAGGGAAAGAAGCAGAGGTAATCCTTTTCTGATCGAGCAGGTTGTTCACTTCCTGCAGAAAAATGATCTTCTGGACAGCAATCAAAATCTTCTCATAGATGGATCAGAAATTCCGGATGATCCGAATGTTATAATTTCCTCACAAATCAGTAAACTTACTCCTGAAATGAAAGAAGCTACAAAAAAAGCATCGATTTTAGGAAATAAGTTCACTGTACGCGTGCTCAGCTCGATGATGTCTAATAAAAATGTTGATCAACTGCTGGATAAGGGGAAACAGGAGAATCTCTGGTATTCGCTGACTTCCATTGAAAATGAATTTAAGAACAACACCATCCGGGACAGTATTTATCAAACGATATTAGAAGATGAACTGAAACATCTTCACAGATTAGCAGCAGAATCGATGGAAGAAATCTATCACCATAATCTGAACGAATATTTTGCTGATCTTGCATTCAATTATCAAAAGGCAAAGTTAGACAATAAAGCGATCTTATATTTTGAGAAAGCTGGAAATTATGCAAAAAAGCTTTATCATAATGAATCTGCTATAAATTATTTCGAGCAATTAATTTTAATCTGTCAAAAGAATACATTAAGAACTAAAAATCAACGAACAGCACAAAATGCAATTTTGAATAAGATCGAACTGTTACTGCTTCTGAATCAAACAGATAAAGCCAGAAAAGAACTGGAAGCTTTAAATTCAGACAATTTCCCGACAAGAGAATTCCAGGATAAATTTTACTTTTTATGGGCAAAAGTTTTTACATCGAGAGAAAATTACAGCGATCTTATCGATTATTATTTAAAGACTATAAATCGTATAAATACGGATTATTACAGAAATTATTTAGAACTTCTTTATATCGATGCCTTACGGTTCTTAAACAAGTCGGAAGAATTTGAAGAAAAAGTGAAGTTCTTGAAAAGCTATTTCAAAGAAAAAAAACAAACCAAATTTGAAAGTATGTTAACAAATATTATCGGGATATATTATCTCAATAAAGCAAATTATAAAGAAGCTTTATCAGCCTTCCAGGAGCATTATGAATTTGTTAAAAAAAGTAACGATAAATTGCTGATCCAGCGTTCTCTTCACCATCTGGGAGTGATCTATTCGAGGATGGGAAACAGGCAAAAAGCCATGACATATTATCAACAGGCTTTCAAGATCGCAAAAGAAGTTGGAAATCGAAGTGCGAACAGTAAAATAATCGCCAATATCGCTACCATTTATGCGATCGAAGGTCAGGTTGAAACTGCGTTAAAGTATTATCGACAAGGTCTGGAGATTGCCCGGGATATTGGAAATAAGCTTCAGGAAGGATTGATCTTATATAACATCGGTGAATCATATTTTCGGCTGGATAATTATGAATCAGCGATCATTTATCTTATTCAAAGTAAGAAAATATGTCTGCAGATTTCCGATATGCATGGTTTGACTTATGCTAATGAACTATATGGAGATGTTCTGTTTAAACAAGGTAAAATAACTCAGGCGAAAAATGTTTACCTTGAAAACCTGAAGATACAGGAAAAAATCGGTGATAAAGAGGGAATTGCACATGCTTTTGGAAACTTGGGAAATATCGAAAAATATAATAAAAGATATGATCAGGCAATAAAATATTATCAGAATCAACAACGATTATTAACGGAAGTTGGAGATAAAGAGGGAGAAGGAAAAGCATTTTTTAATTGGGCAACAGTAGAGATCGAGGAGGAAAAGCCTGAAAAAGCAGAACGAAATTTTGAGAAAGCATTAAATTTATTCAGGGAATGTTCATATAAAACTGGTATCGATCTTGCATCTATGGAACTGAAAAAATTGCATGATCCGGGAAAAAGCAGATGGAAAAAGTAAAGGATAAACTGAGCGATAACTTCACTGAAAATCTTAACTTATTTAACAATCTTGCAGATACTTACATAAGATTTAATGATTTTAACAAAGCTCTTGAATATTATCAGAAAGCTCTTGCTCTTTCTCAAAAAACAAATAATAAAGAAGAAATTGCCAATGCTTTGAATAATATCGGGATAACCTACTGGAACTTAAGTGATTATGAAAAATCATTGGAATCTCACCACGAATCTTTAGCGATTTTTAAAGCCATAAATTCCAAGAAAAATATTGCCGTTACCTTGAATAATATCGGGAATGTTTATCAGAGCTTAAGCAATTATGACAAATCACTGAAATTCCACCTTAAATCACTGAAAATTTATGAAGATACGAAAGATGAAAAAGGTATTGCTTCTTCTCTTAATAATATCGGAATTTTATATATGAAATTAACAGATTATGATCATGCTCTCGATTTTTTTCAAAGGTCTTTAGATATTTGCAGGAACATTGATTTTCTGCAGGGAGAAGCAAATGCTCTCAACAATATCGGAGCAATTTATTTTGATCAGAAAAATTACAAAAAAGCACTTGAAAACTTCCAAAATTCTCTTAACTCCCTGGAAAAAACCGGAGATAAAAGCAGCATTGCCGCAACCTTGAACAATATTGCAGATGTTTATGCAGGACTTGGTGATAATAAGCAGGCATTGAATCATTTTAAAAGAGCCTTGAAATTTGAAACCGAGATCAACAACAGGTTTGGAATTGCTTTATGTTTAAAGAATATGGGAATGTTATTACAAAATGATCATCAATATTCCAAAGCATCAGAACATTTTGAAAAAAGCCTGCAAATTGCGGATGAAATAAATTCGAAAGAACTTCTGCAGGAGATTTATTTAACTCTCTCAGATCTGAATTCATTACAGGAAAATTTCCAAACAGCTTTAGAAAATTTTAAGAAGTATTCAAAAATCAAAGATGAAGTTTTTTCCGAGGAAAGTGTAAAAAAGATATCTGAAATGAGAACTATTTATGAAACAGAAAGAAAAGAAAAAGAAGCTGAAATTTACCGTTTGCAGAACATCGATCTGAAAAAGGAAATTAATGAAAGAATAGCAGCAGAAGATGCTTTACGCATTAGTGAAGAAAGATTTCGTTCTCTCTTTGAGATCGCTACGGAATTCATCATTATTATGGATTCCGAATATAGGATTTTACAGGTGAATCCTGAAACGATCAGAAAATCCGGTTATGAAGGAAATGAATTGATCGGGAAAAAAATTAATGAGATTTTTCCGACAAAATATAATGAATTATTTTCTCAAAAGTATAATGAGCTCAAAAAGAATAACAATGCGAACCTGGAAGCTGAATTTATATGTAAAGATGGCACTGTCTTGATCATGGACTGCTCATTTTCTGTAGTTTATGATAAACCTGGGAAAACCATGTTTGTAGTCTCTTTTCAGAGAGATATTACTCAAAAGAAAGAAATCGAGAAAATGAAATCCGATTTTGTATCTCATGTTTCGCATGAACTTCGTTCTCCTTTGGCTTCTATCAAAGGATTCACTACTACAATTCTAACAGATAAAGATATGGAACCAACAACACGGGAAGAATTTTTAGAGATCATCAATAATGAAAGCGATAGATTGACCCGGTTAATTGAAAACCTGTTGGATATTTCAAAGATCGAAAGCGGTTCCGTTAAAATGAAATTTCAACATTCGGATATTGTGGAAATTCTCAATTTGGCTGTATCCAACATCAAACCTCTCGCAGATAAGAAAAATATCAAAATTGAAAAAAACTTTCCTGCTTTTCTTTCGATCGTGAATTGTGATCGCGATAATATCTACCAGGTCATTATGAACTTACTGTCAAATGCGGTTAAGTTCACTCCTGAAAAGGGAACAATAAAACTGTTCATCGAAGATAAACACGATCAAGTGGAAGTTAAAGTATCAGATAATGGAGTTGGAATACCTGAAATTTCGATCCGGAAAATATTTGATAAATTCTACCGAGCCGGTAATTCGCAGGATAAAATCATTGGAACCGGACTTGGATTGTCAATTGCAAAAGAGATCATCAAGTCGCATCATGGTAAAATATGGGTAGAAAGTAAATCGGGCAAAGGTTCTGATTTTTATTTTACTTTACCCAAAAAGAGAGTCTAATAATGGCAAAGATCCTGATCATTGATGATGATATCAATATCAAAAGCCTGCTCGAATATAACCTGAAAAAAGCAGGTTATAAGGTCTTTTCAGTTGATAATGGACGATCAGCATTAGAACATATCGATAATTTTCTGCCGGAATTAATTTTAACAGATCTGGACATGCCTGAAATGAGCGGATATAAACTGATCGAAAAAATGAATACAAATAAAAAAACAAGAGATATACCCATAATTATCATTTCTTGTAAAAGTGAGCACGAAGATATAAAAAAAGGATTAAAATTAGGAGCAAAGGAGTATATTGTAAAACCGTTTGATCCTAATAAACTGGTGAAAAAAATTGGAGAAATTCTAAAAAATGAAAAGATTAGAAAAAAAAATACTGATCATCGATGATGATCCTTCTGTCGTAACTTTGATCAAATATCACTTGGAGAAAGAGCATTATAGAATTGAATCCGCAGAAACAGGAGAAAAAGGATTAAAACTTATCAATGAATATATTCCTGACCTTGTTTTCCAGGATGTCAGGTTACCCGGGATCAGCGGAGTTAAACTTCTCGAGAAAATCAAATCAGAGAGTCCTCATCTTCCAGTAATTTTGATAACTGCCTACGGGGGAGTAAAATTAGCAGTCGAATCAATCAAAAAAGGTGCATTTGATTTCCTGACAAAACCGATCAATGGGGAAGAGCTGAAGATTTCCGTGAGGAATGCTTTGATGACCTCTAATCTTCAGCAGGAAGTAAAGTCATTACAATCGAGATTGGATAACAGATATGATTTTTCCAATGTGATCGGTCAGAGCAATGCGATTAAACATATTATCAAACAGGTCAAGATCGTTGCTCCGACTCAATTGACGGTTGTTCTTCAAGGTGATAGCGGTACTGGAAAAGAACTTTTTGCCAACCTGATCCATCAGAATAGTCCTCGCAAAAATTTTCCCTTTATTGCAGTCGATTGCGGAGCTATTCCGGATACACTTATGGAAAGTGAATTATTCGGATATGAAAAAGGAGCTTTTACCGGAGCGGTTTCCCGCAAAGAAGGTGAATTCGAACTGGCAAACGGAGGGACTCTTTTCCTCGATGAGATCACGAATCTTCCGACTTCTGCTCAAGCAAAACTCCTACGCGTTCTGCAGGAAAAAAAGGTGCGTAAGATCGGCGGGACAAAATCTATTGATATCGATGTCAGGATAATTGCAGCCACGAACCTGAATCTCTCCGATGCTGTTCGTTCGGGAAATTTCAGGGAAGACCTTTTTCACAGGTTCAATGAGTTCTCGATGCATCTTCCGACCTTAAATGAAAGAAAAGATGATATTCCTTTATTGGCAGATTATTTTATCAATGAAGCTAATAAAGAACTCCATAAAAATATTCTCGGATTATCTCCGAATGCAGTAAAAAGATTATTAGAATACCAGTATCCGGGAAATGTTCGGGAACTGAAAAATATGATGAGAAGAGCTGTTCTCATGTCTGATTCCGAATATATAGATGTAGAAAATATCATGTTCAATTCATCTGAATGCGATAAAAAGAGCGATTTTCAGGCGGATGTTGAAAATGGTCTGTCACCTAAAGAAATTGCCCAGAAAATGAAAAAACAGATCGAATCCGAAATGATAAAGAAAGTTTTGAAGGAAACAGGGGGAAATAAGACCAGAGCAGCTAAAATCCTGAAAATGACCAGGATGACATTATATTCGAAGATCAAGGAATATGAGCTGTAAAGCAATTTGCCAAATTGATATCTACAAGAAATTCCAAATATTAACCATTCATTTCAATGAGTGGCAGATAAGAGAACGACATCAAATCGGAATTCATTCCGTTCCATACCGACTGAAGTCTTTTTTTCATTGTGAGTTTTTTCCATCGAATGAATTCGATGGTTAATATTTGATCGTTCCTTTTCTCCTGCGTAGAAAAACCTTTCCGGATATTTTGTGTTGATCCGATATTTTCACAAATTCTGATCTCAAATACTAATTTATCTTGATTAAAGTCTATCCGTCCGTATAATCGATTATACAATATTGTATAATTCATCTTACAAACTATACACTTTTTCTTTACACTTTATTTTCCTAACCTACTAAATAATCCCAAGTCTATTCAACCCATATCCTACCCAGAGAACTAATGCCAAATACACTAAGCTCCATCCTCTAGTAACTGGGAGATGT
>DRTC01000150.1 GCA_011372345.1 Candidatus Cloacimonadota bacterium | reverse complement strand
TAGTATAGCATCTCTCATTGAGTTCATCGAGAATCACATTAACGTTGAAAAATTAACTGAAAGAGAAAATAATAAAACCGATATTCTAAAAGTTTTTTATGAGCTTCTTTCAGATTTTGCTTCTATCGAGCAGATTGGATTGATAACGAATTGGAAGAATATCTTCCCACATAATATCTCAGCAAATTTATGGCAATTGTTCTTAGATTATATGAAACCCAAACAGATTAAATTCACTTTGGGAAATCAATCTGTTAATCGAGTTCAAATCACTTCATTACAAGACACCAGAAACCTGCATTTTGAAAACGTTTATATTTTGAATGCAATCGAAGGAATCCTTCCTGCAGCTAAACATACTCAATTCCTCTTTTCAGAAAACCAGAGAAAAAAACTTTCGCTGAAAACATATGAAGACATTAAACTTCGTGATAAATATTATTTCTATCGTCTTCTGGCAACCTCCAACAAAGTAACAATTTTTACGCGTACAAATTTGGAAGAGAATATTGAAGTAAGTTCTTTTATTGAGGAACTGAAATTATTTGATCTAATCAACGAAGTTGAGCTTCCTAAAACTGATTTGTATCAACAGCTTTTTAATTCATTGTTAGTGACGAATGATCATTCTCTTCCCAATCAAAATATAATTTCTGCTGATTTCTTTTCCATTCCATTTGATAAATCAGATCTGAAAAATAATGAACTCAATCTTAGCTTTTACAATTGGGAAAAACTTAAAAAAGACTCGTTTACATTCTACCTTGAATTCATTGCAAATTTGAATAAACGTGATCCAATTCTATCTCTAGATTTCAGCAACAAACTAATCGGAACAATTTCACACAGTGTATTCACAATGATCTGGGAACGTCTGATTGAGGTTTATCATGGAAATAAACTGCATCATAATTTTGTATTTAACACAAAACAATATGTAGATCAGGCAATTGAGCATTTTATTAAATATAAGATGAAATACATCTCTCCTCATAATTATTCAGAGAATTATTTCAGGAATATTTTTATCCCGATCTTAAAAGATGGAATTGCCAATTTCTTCTACCGGCTTCATAATGATCTCAAATTTACCGATGAGCATATTACTGTATTTCCTGAAACAGGTAGAACCGAACAAAAGAAGTTTTTCCAGCTTGATGATATCGAAATTTCTCTTCATGGCAGAGCTGACCTACGTATTCATTCTGCTGAAAATATTCCTCATATCTTCGATTATAAAACCGGAAGTATGAATGCCGGTAAGGTCAAACGATATAATGAACAATTGCAGTTTTACGAATTTATCAGTTATTTAATTGATTCACCCAAAATTGAACAGAAAATACAGTCTCATCTTTTCTTTGTGGAACAAAAGATCATGACGGATATTAATAGACAGATCGACTTGAAAAATGCAATAAAAGAAGCACTTCAAAATGTCATTGATAATGGTTTTACCCTTGCGGACAAAAAGGACATTTATGAAAATATTGAGATCACACGGCGTGATTTGAAAATGAAAACGGAGACTCAACAATGAAACC
>DRTC01000149.1 GCA_011372345.1 Candidatus Cloacimonadota bacterium | reverse complement strand
TGATAACTATTCTCATCAGAGTTTTGCCGGAATCGGTGTAGAAGCATCGGGAGGAGAAGAACAACCTCCACCGGTCGGACCTTTCACTTGTGCAATTCTCTCAGGTGATGACATGACATTCACTGGTTCCGGAACTACAAATTGCGGAGAAGGGAATGTACATACAAATGGATACTATAAAATGACTGGTTCCTGTAAGATTGAAGGAAATTTATCCTCTTGTTACAGGATCTGGACTACAGGTTCGACTAAGATCTTTGGTGATGCTTATTCTCCGGCCTGGAAAGGCAAAAGTCCCGGCAATGTAACAGGTACAGCATACACGGTAACTGTTCCTCCAATTCCAATTCCAGTTATAGATATGACTCCATTTTACCAATGGGCAGTAGATCATGGTGAATATTATGCCTCGACCGTTCAGATTTCCGGTTCTCAGGATATCGAACCGAATGGTGGATTAATGTGGGTAAATGGTTATTACATGCAAAGCGGTTCCGGTGATTTTATCGGTGGTTTAATTGCTAAATACGAGGTACAGATATCCGGAAGTGGTGATCATGTAAAACATCCTGACCATCCGTATTTCCCAGCAATCGTATCTCTGGAACAAGGTCTTCAAATGTCTGGAAGCGGAAAAGTTCACGGTTTGATCTATGCTCCCAATGGTGCTATTCAAAAATCCGGTTCAGGAGATGTTGAAGGTTCAATGATCTGCGGCGGGAAATTTAAAAAAAGCGGAAGTTGGAATATTATGGATTATGAAAATAGTACACCTGTTCCACCGGGAGAAGGTGGAGGACAATCAAATATAAATATCAATATTGTCTATTGGCAGGAATAGAAAGATGGGAAAGATAGTCCTGATCGGATTGATCGTTGTTATCATAATTCTATCTGTTATTGTTGTGAATGTGGAAAAAGAAACAGCTAAAGTTCCTGAAATAATCAGTCAGGATATGGCAGAGATCAATGCGAAAACAATAGCTAATTATGCTTTGAATTATGGTATCGATAAATTGAGTCGAGACCAGATATCATTTGCAGGGAACACTACCCAGCATACTTTTTCAGACTTCAATGCCTTTGAGGGAGCGATCGATAGTATCAGGATTTCCTGTAATGTGAGTAAGGATACATTTTATGTTAATTCATTTGTGAACAGCAGTATTGTTTCCGAAGATGTGAAAAATGTCAGTGAATCCATCATCTGTAAAAAAGAAAAACTGCTCAAAGCAGCGATCATTGCAGCCGGTGAAGTTGTGATCAAAGGAAATGCAACTATTGAGGGTGATGTTAATGAATATGCAACTGTAGATTTTGAAGAGATTTTTGGATGTACAAAAGAAGAAATGAGAGCGAATGCAACACGAATTTATCTTGATCCACCCAATAATGTTGAGCCTGTCGATGATACAACCTGGGTTGATCTATCAGGTGGAAACTCTTTAAAAGTTACAAATGAGCATTGGCATGGGACTGGAATTTTAATCGTCAATGGAGATTGTGATATTACCGGTGGCTGTTTCGATGGTGTTCTTTATGTGATCGGAAGCCTTTACGTCCGCGGAAATGATTATGCCTTAGGTATTATTTTCGTTGAATGTGATGCTGATATTGAAACTGAAATCGCGGGAACTTCATACATTGCTTATGATGAGATGATAGTGACTCAATATTTACCAAATCCACCCATGGAAAATGTTTATAAAATAATATATTGGGATGAATAAACATTAATCGATCTTTAAGAGAGGTTTTAAATGGAAATGCTCGATAATGAAAAAATAATGAAATTCTGGTGGGGAAGAATAAGATGGTTTATGATCGTTATCCTCTTTGCCATCGGAATCCTGCAGATACAAAAAAGTCCGCAGTCTTATCCTGTTGTGATCTTTATTGCAGTATTTGCAGGAACAATGATCCTGAATATTTTATTCCATCTCAATGTCATCAGGATCAGTAACCTTATTGCCGCTATCCAGATCATACTTGATATCGTGTTTTCCACGATGGTCGTTCACCTGACCGGAGGAATCGAAAGTTCATTTGTCTGGATCTATTTATTAGGCGTTATAACTGCCAGTTTATCTATCGAAAAAACAGGTGGATTCATTGCCTCTATGATCAGCTCTCTCTCTCTTTTGGGATTGATCCTGCTTTATAATTATGGATGGTTGATTCCATTGAGTGATTCGGAACATATTGTTGATTTTCCCCTGCAGACAATATTCCTCATTTCCTATACTGGTTTGATGACCGCAGTTGCTTTTATGGCAAACTATTTTAGCGATCTTGTAAAAAACCTAAATTCTAATGAAATGAAAAATCAGGAAAAGATCAGTAAATTAAAAGAGGAGAAATCAAAACTTGAAGAGCAGAAGATTAAGAATGATAAGAAACTGAAAGATAATGTTCAATTGCTCAAAGCAGCTTCTTCGGTAGCAGTGATCGATCATGAACTGAATAACCATCTGACCATTATTTCACTGGCTGTAAGGAGGATAAAGAAAGCTGGAATGGAATATAAAGATGATAAATTAATAAAATATGGTAATCAGATGACAGATGCCTTAAACAAGATCGAAGTCGTTCTGGGAAGTGTGCAAAAATTAAAACAGTTAAAAGTAATCAAAGAAGCAAGAAAAAAAGAGCAAGGATTATCAGATGAAGAAGCATATTTTAATAGTTGATGATGAACCAAGTGTAAGAGATATCTGCAAAGATATTCTCGAAGATGAGGGTTATCGCGTAACAGTTGCAGTCGATGGTCAGGATGCAGTCGATAAGATGGATTATTTTGATTTCGACCTGTTCCTGGTAGATATGTCTATGCCCAGGATCAGCGGTTTGGAATTAATGAGAGTTATTAAGAACAAACAGCCTTTTGCAGTGATCATCATTCTGACTGGTTTTGCCAGTGTTCATGGAGCAGTCAAAGCCATCCATGAAGGAGCTTTTCATTATATTGCCAAGCCAACTGATCCGGACGAACTTGTTTATGTTGTCAAAAGAGGGATAAAGTATTCTGAAGATCTTTACGGTCCTCTACAAAATGCTTTCGAACCAGGACCAGATAGCGAATTCAAACGAAAACCGATTATCCTGAATGGATTCAGTAAGGAAGACAAGGATGATTTTTTAGAATTAGGTAGTCTTCGAAAATACGGTTTGGGAATACATATTCCGATCAGCGAGGAAACAGCGGGACCGATCATTTTAATTGAAGATGGAGAAGTCTCTGTCTGGCTGAATAATACGATCATTGATTATCTTGAGAAAATGGACTCATTCGGTGAAGAATCCTTGATCCTGAAACAACCGTCTATTACAAAATTGAGAGCAGAAACATCGGTAAATATCCGACATTTTAACAGGCAGAAATTGCTCGATTTCTTTTCGTATAAAGGAGATAAATTATTTAAGAGATTTATGATCAATCTTATCAATAATTCCTTTTTTAAATGGCGAAAATCAGTGCAGAGAATTGTCATGTTAAAATTGGCAACCGGTGAAAAATAAAAAACTTGCCATTCCGAGTGTTCTTTCAACGGTATTAAATTTTGAGGAATCTCCAAAGAACAGTAAAAGAAGTGAAATGAAAATTATAGATTCTTCCGTAAAAAACATGACACGATCGGGAGAGGAGCAGGAGAAAATATTAGAAAAACATAAACCATTATTTATGTATTAGTTAGAAATAATTGCAGGAAAATCAGCAAATGAAATTTGTAAATAAATCTAAATATTTTAAAATCATTGTTGCCTTAAATTATGTTAAAATAAATCTTGACTTCGTTTAAAAGGGAGAATAATGAATCTATCTTTTATCGAGGAATTGCAGGTAAATTTATCTGATTTTATCACTGGTATCAACCGTTTTCAGCGTATTGATAAATTGTTATATGAAAATGTGAACTGGAGAAAAGAAGTCCACGAACATTTTAAGAATTTACTTGCCTATATGATCCACCACAATGCTTCAGATATCGATCTTGGCGGACCCGGAACAAGGGGAAAGATCTGGTACAGGATCTATGGTAATAAATCACCTTGCGATGATATGCCTTCCTATAATGAAGATGAAATTACTTTAATCTTATTGAATGTTCTGAACGAAACCCAGAAAAAAATATTATATGAAAAGAAAAATATAGATTTTTCTATGGAAATGGTCTTTGATGGACAAGATAAACCTAACAGATTCAGAGGAGATATATATTTTGACAGGAATTATTTGTCTGCCAATTTTAGAAAAATAGATCAGAAAGTGCGGCATATTAAGAGCCTGAATTTTCCCGAAAATATTATTAAAAGACTTAATCTTTATTATGAAAAATCCGGTTTATATTTGATAACGGGAATTTCCGGTTCCGGAAAAAGTACAACCCTCGATTCCATCGTTGATATGAATAATCATACTAATAAAGCACATATCGTGATCATTGGAGATCCTATTGAATTTATTCATAGATCTGATAAGTGTATAGTTAAACACAGAAATGTGGGTGATGATGTTTTGAGTTTTGAAGATGGAACAGTTCAAGCTTTAAGACAGGATCCCGATATAATTATTGTGGGTGAGATGAGAGATCCACAGACGATCGCTACGGTTATTGAAGTAACGGACAGTGGTCACAAAGTTTTTACAACTTTACACACGAGTTCTGCCATCGATAGTATTCACAGGATAATCGGGGAATTTCCACCTAATGAACAGGACAGGATCAGGATGAGATTAGCTGATACGATCAGAGTTTGTGTCTCCCAGAAATTGATTCCTGATAAAAAGGGAAAAGTGGTTATGACCAAAGAGATACTTTCTGTTGACAGCTCCGTTAAAGCAGCGATCAGAAATAAAAATATCGGGGAGATCTATCAGATGATGGTAGAAGGTAAGAAAAAAGGAATGATGACTCTTGAGCAGGACCTGTTAAATTTATATAGAAAAAATGTGATTTCCAAAGAGACAGCATTAAATTATGCTAATAACAGAAAAATAATGATCCAATTATTACAATTTTAGAGAGAATTATGAGTAAAAAAGAACAATTTGCTTTTGGTATTTTTCAAGATGGTTTGACCGTCAAAATCGCTCAACTTGTTTCATCCAATGAGAAGATAAAAATACAACAGTTATTAGATACAAATTTATCTCATCATCTATTTTTAGACGATAAAACCGATGAAAAAGATTTCCTCGGATTGAAGGATATTGAAGATGAGTTTACCGGGGAAGCTTCTCCATCGGAAGAAATATCAGAATTTGAAATTGCAGAAGAAGTAAACGAAGAAGAAGAGGAAGAATCCGGGAAAAGTGAACTTCAAAGTCTGCTTGTGAATTTTCCTTTGGATCGGGGAAAAATATCTCTGAACGCGAGTGAAGAGCAGATTTCATATCATAAGTTTGATAAGAGCTACACAAAATCAAAAATTATCAAATATATCAAAAAAGAAGTCCTTTCCAAAGATGAGATCAAGAAGAATAATTATTCTTTCGGGATGATCTTTAACAAAGATAAATCGAGTTTGGCTTTTGTCCATAAGGGAGAAAACGATTTACTTAATGCTGTTCAGGAGTTGAATTTTCAATATTCCAGGAAAAAATACATTTATAGCTATATCGATACCAATGAAATATCGTTAATGAATCTGGTCAGATATAATTATGAATATACTGATCAGGATTTTGTCATGATCTTATATATCGGAAAGGAATATAAATCTGCGATCGTGATGAGAGGGAAAGACCATTTCAAGACTTTACCGATAATTGTACCCGAAGCAGAACCTGAAAGAACCAGACAGTCCATTTTTTCAAAGATATTATTAGAACAGGATATTTCCAACTTTCCGATAACACAGAATATTCTTATTGCGGGTGAATTTGTCAGCAAGAAAGATATCGAGTTTTTTGCTAAAAAGTTTGGTTCGATGTCAAAAGTCAGTCGTCTGGAATTACCGCAAATAGATGAGATCGAAGCTACAGAAGCGGAAATAACTGATGAAAAAATAGCACAATATGCAATTCCTATCGCTTTAGCCTGGAAAACCCTTGACCACAAGAATAAGAACTTTTACTCAACGAATCTGCTTCCCAAAGATATCATTGAAAGACAAAAACATTTTAAAGTTGCCTGGCATGGATTTGTTGTACTGGCTGCTATTTTCTTTTTTGCTCTGACCGGAACGATCCGTAATTTGCAGATAAATAGAGATATTATTGAAGTAAACAAAATAATTGGTACTTTAGATGGAGAACTTACTCAAACAAAACAGTTAATTCTAAAAATCAATGAAGTAAAAGAGAAACAGGGTCATTTTCAAAAGAACCTGGAATTAATTGATAAGATCACAGGTAATAAAAATCAGTGGTACTACATTTTGAATGTGATTTCAGAAGCGTTTAATAAATACAAGATCAGTTGGCTGAATGACCTGAAAAGCAGTGCTAATAAATTCCAGATAACAGGTTATACAAGCAATAGACGAAATATTTTAAAATTCGCGGAACTATTTCCGAATGGCAGGATTTCCAGGATCATCAAAGAAAATATCGAAGATGTGGAAGTATGGAAATTCGATATTTCCTATTCCTATCCTAAAAAGGAAGTATCTTTAGCAAAAAATCTGAACATTCCCGAGAAAGAACCGTCGATTATGGATTTAGGTAAAGAATCCGAAGAAAAAACGGAAGATGAAACTGAAGTTCCTGTATCAAGTGATCTTTCATCAAAGTCATTATACGAGGTGAGTTTTTTTGTGGGGAATGATCATACGCAAGCTGGAAAAACAAACAACATCCTTGAAAATGCGGGGTACAATTCCAGGATCGAAGAATTTACCGACGGAGATGAGATCGCTTATAAGTTAGTATTAAATGAAACTTTCTCAAAAACCGAAGCAGAAAATATGGGGGATCAAGTAAAAAAGCAATTTAATGAGATCGATTATTTTCAGATTTCAGAAAAGGAAATTCAGAAAACAGTAAATATACCTGAAATATATAATGATATAGCCGAACTTTTTTTCTCCAGAAAAATTGATGAAGCTTATGATAAACTTAATGGGTTCATTAAAGATTTTCCCGGGCATAGACTCGTTTATAATGCTAATTATTTGAGAGGAGAATGTTTATATTATCGGAAAGAGTATACGGCAGCACGGAAAATCTTCGAAAAAATACTTCTCCAGAAAGGTAATAAAAAACCTGATGCCTTAATGATGTTAGGTAATTCCTATAAAATGGAAAACAATACTGAACAAGCAGTAAAGTTCTGGAATCGTTTAATAGACGAATTTCCGGAAAATGAACTGGTTGAAATAGCAGAATATAAAATTAAAGCTTTAAAGGAAAATTAAATGGAATATGCTGTAAGAAATACTATCGTGCTGACTTTTCTTCTGTTGCTTGTTATTGGTGGCTCATATTGGGGAAACAGGAAATCGAAGATTATTTTGGACAAAGCAAATGCGACCTATAATGACCTGAGAGAAACAGTGGACGGATTAAAAAGAGCAAATCCTGATCTGGTAAATGAAGAAATGATCATTTCCGCATTGGAGCGAATGGAAGCAAGAGCCAGAGAAAATGTTAAAATTCTCCTAAAAGATGATAATCCCACGATCACATATAAATATCTCGTCGATATTATTGATCGTTATTGTCCGGGAGTGATCTTTAATTTTTTTGTTGAAAAATCGGGACAGCAGGATCTGATCAATTATAATTCCTATAAGATAGATGGAAGTTCCAGTTTCAGCGATTTCTACAAGCTTATCGACCATCTGGAAAATGAGAGTCCTTTGCTGACCATTGAATCCATTTCTTTAAAAGAAAAATTTGATGCTGTCTCCGATACGATCCAATTTCATCTATCTTTCAAATCTTATTTTGATGCGAATGGAATTCCGTATGAAGAAGTTTCTATGAAAAATCTCAAACATTTATCTTTCAGATACAATCCTTTTAAAACCAGGATACACGGTCCTTTGCAATATTCAGATCTGGATGATGCTATTATCCTGGAAAAAGCTGTTTTGATCGGATTAACTCCTGAAAAGATATTTATGCGCGATCATTACGGGAAATTAAGGATCCTTTTTCCGGGAGATGAGATCGCTTTTGGGAATTTAACTTCCATAAACTGGGATGAGCAATGTGCGACTTTTACCATCAATAAAACCGGTGTGAATGAAAAAAAAATTATTTATATAGATAAGGACTAATTATGAAAAAATTATTATTAATATTAATTCTTTTTGCTGCATGTATTGGTTTGATCTCTCAAACAGCAGAATTTTCTAAAAAAGGACTGGTAACGATCCCACGGGAAACAAGATTCGTTGACGCAGTGAATGCTTTAGAAGTAATGTCCCAGCAATATGCAAATAAAAAGATCATCAATTCAAGCAGTTTTAACCAGGAAATAGGGATTCCTATAAAGGAAATTCTATGGAGGGAAGCTCTGACTTTGATCATTAGTTATAACAATCTTGTCTTAGAGGAATTACCCGGAGCTCTTTTAATCAAAGATTTCACTACGGAAAAAGAGGAAGAGAAAAAAAAGATGGTGTTTCCCGATACCAAACAGATCAAGATCAGTTCCATATTTTTTAAAGTGGACAAATCTTTTCTGAACAGTATCGGTATCGATTGGAGTACTTTATACAAGGGAAAAGTTGATGTTTCCCTAGGATTCATGGGAGCATCAAATGTTTCGGATGAATTATTAACTGCTTCTGCTTCGCACTCATTAGAATCATCAAAAGCATCGCTGGATCTGAATACCCTTCTAAAAATAATCGAAGCAAAACAAAAAGGAACGATCATTGCCCGTCCTAATATTGTCGTCATTTCCGGAAAGGAAGGATTTATCCAGGTCGGTCAGGATTTTTCCGTTAAAACCACGGATGAAGACGGAAATGTTTTTGATCGCTTTTTCTCAACCGGTATTATTATGAAAGTTCTTCCTGAAATTGTTGAAAAAGGCGGAACAGAAGCGATTTATCTGAAAACCATGGTTGAGAAAAGTGATGCCACTCCGGGGGAACTCAGTACGATTATAAACAAAAGCACTTCTACAACAGAAGTCCTGTTATTTGATGGAGAAGAAACAGTAATCGCCGGTCTTTATGATACGGATGAAACGAAAGTCAGATCTGGAATACCGATCTTAAAAGATCTTCCCTGGTGGGTCTTCGGGATTCGGTATTTAACAGGATATAATCGATCCGAAAGCAAAATCGGTGAAATGATAATCGTGATCAAAGCTGAAATCGTGGAATCTTTAGATGAGAGAATTAATAAAACCACTACCATAAAAGAAAAAGTTGAGGAACATCGGGATTCCAGAGCAGATATAAAAACTTATTTTGAAGAAAATGACGAGGACATGTTCAATGAAAAAAAATAAAATTAATTCTTTGTATTTGTTGTTACCTTTTCCGGTATTACTTATTTTATTATGCGTTTTCAGTTGCGACCTGAAAGTTACAGACAATCAAACTGAAGAGGAAATACCACCGGATTCAGCTCAGGTTATGCTCTTTGCTCCTACCGATGTGCAGATAGAACAGCTTTCCGCTAATAGTCTCAAACTGTCCTGGATCGATAATTCCTGGAATGAACAGGGTTTCAAGATCGATAAAAAAGTAGGAACTGCATCCTGGATAACTTCTTATGGAATAGTAGATACGAACATGACTGTCTGGTATGATCAGGATGCGGAAAACAATATTCTCAAATATCGTGTTTATGCATATCTGGGTGAAGCAAAATCCGATTATGCGGAATCAGAAGAATTT
>DRTC01000148.1 GCA_011372345.1 Candidatus Cloacimonadota bacterium | reverse complement strand
ATCTTCAGTAATTTCAAATTCATCAGTAGAAATCTCTATTTCAGAAACTGTATATGAATAATTCAATGTTCCATAATTCCTATTGGAAAACACAAGGATCATCTGACTGTAATCTTCTGTCAGTTCAGGTAATTCCTGGATGAAATTTCCATCTGCTATAAAAGCATCGACTGTCGAAGTATTTTCACCACTTCCAATCCTGATTGCTACCAGACTAATTTCCTGGTTCACCTCCAATTCTATTTGCAGATCATTATCTCCGGGATATAAACGAACATAATCCGCAGCCCAGTTATCGACAGTTCCGGTTCTGCTTGCCGGGTATGAATTATGATTAGCAAATGTACTGAAAGTAGGTAGATCAAGAGCTTCGTAATTATAAAGACCATTCATAACCTCAGGATCATCGAGGAAATTAGCGATCGTCCAGTTTACGAAAACGGATTCGAAAGGAATTGTATAACCGTGTTCAATCAGTTGGTTTGAAATTCCTGAAATCGAGTTTTGAGGTTCAGCTACAATATCCTGGATCAAAGTTCCATCATCAAAATGTTCCGCTAAATAAGTGAAAAAAAGCATTACCTTTACATAATCTGCAAAATCCTGGTTCCATTCAACCAGGGAATTATCAGGATTAGAATTGAATTGCGTGATCGGATCAGGCATACCAAAATATACCATTGCCAGTTCTGCCATTCCTTCATCAACCCAGGTATTTTCATTATCATCCTGTCCCCAATGGATCAGATGTTGGAGTTCATGAGCTAAAACGGAAATGCGAACCGGATCCAAGGGATTTAGAGGATGACAGGTCATGTAGATCATTTCACATTCATTACTGTGCCCGGGCGGATTCATCTGTTGAGCTTCTGCTTCTGTTACCTGGTTATAAACACTGAAATAACCGTCGAACATAGTTCCCTGAAATGAACCGAGAGCCGAATAAAAAACGATCAGTTTGGGATCATTATCGAGTTCATCCGGAATCGGTCCGAAATGAAGAATATCCATTTCTACTGCACCGTAATCATCACCAGCCATCGTTTCTTCTTCCAGATAATTGAACACTACTTGAACATCAGAATCATCCATGTAGATATTCCAGTCTTCATCTGCAACAAAGACATAACAATGTTCACCAACTGCACGACATGTTGCCGGAGTTTGCACCCATAACGGCGGCATGACCGAAAGATCCCATTTCCAGAAAGTTTGGGTATCTCCAACTTCATACTCTCGGGAATCACGATTTATTCGTATATTTTGATGATCTTCCGAATTATGGAATTCCCGTGATTGAATTTTCAAATCTCTTTGAATTTCCAAAAAAGTTGCTGGTGTTTGTGTATTTGAACTTGATAAAAACATGGTAATTAAAGCAAATAAAATTAAACTTTTGATTTTCATCTGATATACCTCTTTCATATTATTTTTTAGCAATTTATCCCAAAATCCTGAAGAATTTGGGATAAGTTTCACTTGAGACCATCAACTAAGATTCAAACTACAACTTGTTACAAATCCGAAAGATTTTATGTTAAGTCGATAGAGAAGAATTCCAACGATTTGCAAAATCGTTCTACTTATGCTCTGCAATCGCTTCTTTAATTACCTTTGCCAGTCTTTTCACACCTTCGACATTCTGTTCTTTGGATACATAAGAAAAGTTGATCCGCATCGTATTTTTTCCGCTGCCGTCACAATGAAATGCCGAACCGACCACAAAAGCAACATTCTGTTTAACTGCTTTTTTAAATAAATCTGCAGCATCGAGATATTCGGGTAAAATCAGGAATAAAAACAATCCGCCTTCGGGTTTTGTCCAACTGACTTCCTTCGGCATATTTTCTTCAAAACCTTTCAGCATCAAGTCTCTTTTCTCATGATAAGATTTGATCGTCTTTTTAATATTCTTATCAAAATATCCTTCCATAACATATCTGGCAGCTAATCTCTGAACAAAGGGAGAAGTGCAGAGATCGACTCCCTGTTTGGCGATCACAAATTTATTGATAATATCTTTATGGGCGATCATCCAGCCAATCCTGAAACCCGGCACAAATATTTTGGAGAAAGTTCCTAAAGTGATCACATGTCCTGTATTATCAAGAGCATACATTCTCTTTTGATGTTCACCTTCAAATCTAATTTCGCGATAAGGACTATCTTCAACCAAAAGAACATCATATTTTTTAGCGATTCTGATGATCTCTTCTCTTCTCTCATTGGGCATTGTTATCCCAGCCGGATTCTGAAAATCAGGGATCGTATAAATGAATTTCGGTTTCGTGCCTTCTTTATCCAATCGTGCCAGAGTTTCTTCCAGTTTATCAGCTCTCATTCCATGGTCATCGAGCTTCACTCCGATCATGTCCGCACCATAAGCATTAAAAGCCTGCAAACCTCCAAGATAAGATGGTAGACCAACGATCACTTTGTCTCCTCGATTAACGAACACCTTTGCTAATAAATCTAAACCCTGTTGGGAAGCGGTGGTTATCAACACATTTTCTTCTGTAATATCCATTCCATCATTCTGGTAAGATTTAGTAAGAGCCTTACGCAGATCAGTATCACCTTCCGTTGCTCCATATTGCAGAGCAGAAGCAGCGTTTCCATCCATAACTTTGTTGAAAATTCTCTTTAAATCTTCAACTGGAAAAGTAGTTGGTGAAGGTAATCCACCAGCAAAAGAAATGATTTCGGGTTTTTGCGTAAGTTTCAGTAATTCTCGAATTGCAGATTTTTTCATTCCTTTGGCATTATCGGAATAGATTTGTTCCAAGTTACTAATCATTTTTCCCTCCGTTTTCATTTTTTGTTTTTTACAAAAATTTATTTGCAGGTGTTTTATGTCCAATAAAAAATTTCTTTCTTGTATGAAGCCAATGTAAAATAAACAATCCTGTTTGAGAAAGTAACACGATTATCATGATTGAAAAATGTAGAACTGAACCTGGTGAGTTGCTTTAAAGTAAAATTTTCTCGGAACAAGTTCCGAACTGCAAAGCACAATCAGGATTGCTTGTGATACATTATATCCTGTTAGTTTAGTTACATAATCAATATTGGGTCAGACTGTTGACTTTTTGATCTTGATATATTCTTTCAGAATCAAAGTAGATTATTAGAAATCATTGAATTTAAAATGGAATTTCATTTCAAATACTCTTTCAACTTAAAATCCTCGACCTGTTTTTTTATCCCCGTCAACAAATGTTTATCGATCTTTAATCTGAAAACCTGTTCATTGGATTTATTTTCATATTTATTTTCTATCACTTCAGCATTTTCATAGATAAAGGAAATTAATTTTCGTAATTGTGCTGGAATCTTTAAAATGATCTCTTTCTTGATCCTTTTCACAAATTCTTCGATTTTATCAATCAGGATGTCTATTCCATCATTGTTTTTCGCAGAAATGAAGATCGAATCAGGATGTTCTTCCAGCATCTTTTTTTTCAAAAATGGAAACAGTTTCTCTTCGATCAGATCGCATTTGTTAAATACGCAAAGAATGTCTTTATCTTCAACTCCAATTTCCTGCAAAACTCTATTCACCGAATATATATAATCCGTTAAATCCGGATGGGAAATATCAATAACATGCAGCAATAGATCAGCTTCCAGAACCTCCAATAAAGTTGAGTGGAAAGACGAAACGAGTTTATGAGGTAATTTTTTGATGAATCCGATAGTATCGGAAAGAACGATTTTTTCCTTGGATTTTAAATTCAGGGAACGAGTCGTTGAATCTAAAGTCGCAAAAAGTTTATCCGCAGTATAAAGTTTTTCATTGGTCAGTTTATTGAAAAGAGTTGTCTTACCGGCATTTGTATAACCGATCATGGAAATGGAAAGGAATTTACTCCGTTTTTTTCTTTTAATGAGAGTATTTTTATCGATCTCTTTAATTTTCTTTTTGAGGATAGAAGTTCTTTTTCTGATTTCCCGTCTATCAGTTTCAATTTGCGTTTCACCCGGTCCACGAAAACCAATTCCACCCTGAATTCTGGAAAGATGTTTCCACAATCTTTTCAGTTTTGTATAACTATATTCAAGTTGAGCCAACTCAACCTGTAATTTTGCCTGTTTTGTCCTGGCATGTTTGGCAAAAATATCGAGGATCAGTTCAGTTCTATCGACGACATTACAGCGGGTAAGGTTTGAAATGTTTCTTGCTTGAGCAGGTGTCAGGTTATCGTTAAAAACGAGTGTATTGCTCTTCAGTTTTTTGGAAAGATGGTAAATTTCCTGGAGTTTTCCTTTTCCAATGAAGGTCGAAATATTTGGTTTTGTTAAATTTTGGATAATGATCTGAATAATTTCCAGATCTGCAGTTTCAGCGAGAAGCTTAAGTTCCTCCATCGAATCATGATAATCTTCAATATTTTGACCTTTGATATTCAAACCGATGAGAATGACTTTTTCTTTATTTCGCATTTATTTAATATCGTTCCAAATCCCCGATTGGTAATGATAATTTCTCAAAATCCCTATTTTGTCAATATTTGATTTTATATACATTTCTTTTGAAATTTTCTCAAGTCATTACATATTGCATGAATATCAAAGT
>DRTC01000147.1 GCA_011372345.1 Candidatus Cloacimonadota bacterium | reverse complement strand
TTCATAAGCAGATTCCAATAATCCGGGTCCTAATGTTTTGTGAACTTGGAAAGAAGCATCTATAATTTGCTTTCCGATTTCTTCAAGTTTTTCTCTTTCCATATTGAATTCTCTTTTTTTCTTAACCTTGTGTCCTTCGCGACTTTGCGGTGTATTATTTTCGTATTTCCTCATCAGCATTTATCAAAGATTCTTTTATATCCTTGATTTCTTTAATAAAAAGGTCCTTCAATCTTCTGATATTCAAACTACGAAGTGCTGCTAATGCAGCAGAACTCACATCGATAACCGTCATAGCAGGAGTTTTGGAAGGCATCACCAGCGAAGAATTGACATTCACCATCATATCGATCTTGTCTTTGAAGGGTGGACAATTGATCACCGGAATTGCCAGATTTGCCGCGAGAGCACCACCAAGTCCGTTCGATCTTCCGGCAACTGCAATCACACAACCAGGTTCTAAAGTATTGTTATAAATTTCAGCAATGCTGGGAATTCGTTCTCCGTTTTTATGGGCAGAAGTTACTCTTATATCGACAAAAATATCGTATTTATCCAGAACTGCTTTGATCTTCTTACAATGCTCGATGTCCATGGGAGAACCCATGATGATGGAAACAAATCCGTCTTTTATTAGTCCTTCTTTGACCAGATGGTTATAAATGCGAGTGCGTATATCCATTTCACAAACATTGAATTTGGATCCGGTGATTTTCTCAAAAATATCTGCATATCTTTTTGATGCTTCTTCAATTACACCATCAGGAAGAACATTCGGAACTTCTCCATTAACCATGTTATTCAAAAGCCATTGGCGGATGTATTCCTTATCCATCGAATCGACATTGAATCGATTTTTTTTATACGCTTCTTTATCCCAGAATCGTGAAGAATCCGGAGTGTGAATCTCATCGATCAGGATCACTTCTCCATCCAGCAAACCGAATTCGTATTTTGTATCGACCAGGATTATTCCTTTTTGTTCCAGTTCTTTTGTTCCCAACTCGAATAGTTTTAGGGAGATTTTCTTCATTTTATCGTAAATCTCTTTTGATGTCCAACCTTCCTTAACAATATCTTTGGGAGTAATTTCGCGATCATGTTCTTCTTTTGTTGTCGGAGTTACGATCGGTTTTGGAAACTTCCGGTTTTGAGTTAACCGGTTTTTAACTCTCACTCCGGAAAAAACTCTCTGTTTATTCTTATAACCTCGCCACATCGAACCGGTCAAATATCCACGTACGATCATTTCCACTTTGATCGGTTCCGCTTCTTTCACCAGACTGATATTCGGATCGACCGCTTTGATAAAGTGATTATCCACAATATGACGAGTTTTCTCAAACCAGTAATTCGTGATCCCGTTCAGGACTGCTCCTTTATTGGGAATCAAATTATTCAAGACACTATCGAAACTGGAAACTCTGTCGGATACAACGATCATCCTGGTTTTGTCGTCGATCCTGAAACTTTCCCTAACCTTTCCTGAATGGATTTTTTTAATTTGCGATGTGTAGATCTTATCTAAACAATTCATCTTTTTCTCCTTATTTTTACCGCAAAGACGCAAAGGACGCGAAGTTTTATTATTCGTCAAATTCTTCTTTGCAGTTAATATTTCTCCTTTTTTTTTCTTTGCGATCTTTGCGCCTTCGCGGTGATATCAATGTTTAAAATGTCTGATGCCGGTGAAAACCATTGCTACACCAAGATCATTACATTTCCTGATCACTGCTTTATCTCGAATCGATCCTCCGGGCTGGATGATTTTTCTGATTCCTGCTTTCGCTGCTAATTCTACATTATCTGCAAATGGGAAAAATGCATCCGAAACGAGAATCGCTTTTCCCAATTCCTGTTCGAAATATTCTTCAAATCCTTCCTGACTTGCCGACTCGCTGACCTGCTGACCTGCTGACCTGCTATTAAATTCGTTTCGTAAATTCTCTCTCGCTTTTTCAATAGCAAGTTTTGTGGATACAAGTCTGTTTGGCTGACCTGCTCCCATGCCAAGAAGTTGGAAGTTTCCATTTTCCACTTTCCGAACGATAATGATGGAATTGGATTTTACCTGCCGCATTGCTTTGATACCAAATTCGATCAGTCCTTTTTTGGAAATTGTATCGATCTGCTTTTCCGTAACATTTTCCAGTTTATCGTAAAGTTTATCATCACAATCTTGCAACAAGAGCGAACCGGAAAGATATTTGATCTCAAATTTTTGTTTGGAATGCTGCGGATTGAATTCAATCACTCGCAGATTTTTATGGAATTGGAGATATTGCAGAGCATCGTCCGAATATTGGGGAGCAATCACAACTTCCACGAATTTCCGTAATCGTTTATTTTCATTGTTCAGGTTCAGGAATTCGACCGTCTTCAAATCAAGCGGTTTATTAAAAGCAATGATCGAACCGAACGCAGAGATCGGGTCACCATTCCAGGCATCTTCAAAAACCTGTCTCTGATTTTCTCCTTCTGCTAATCCGCAGGGATTATTGTGTTTGATAATCGCACAGCCGAATTTCTGCAAATCTTTAACGGAATCGACCGCACTTTGAATATCGGAAAGATTGTTATAGGAAAGTTCTTTACCGTGCAGAATCTTCATATCTGCCAGCGAATTTTCCGCTCCAACTTCTTTATAGAAAAATCCTTTCTGATGAGAATTCTCTCCGTAACGAAGTTTTTTCCCTTCTATAAAAGCCAATCGCAATGATCGTTCTCCTGCTTGTCTATCCATAGTTGTTGCTATCAAAGCATCGTAATCTGCAGTGTGATTGAATGCTTTTCGCATCAATGTGAATCTTGTATCATACGAAAGGCTTCCATTCTGCGCTTTGAGTTCATCGATTATTTTTGCATAATCATTCACATCTACGATAGTTGCAATATATTTAAAATTTTTGGCTGCTGCTCGCACCATTGTTGGTCCACCGATATCGATGTTTTCAATCAAGGTTTCCAGATTTGCATTTTGTTCTTTTACTTTGGCAAAAGGATACAAGTTACAAATAACTAAATCGATTGGTTCGATGTTTAATTGTTTCGCTTCTTCGCTATCATTTTCTCTATCAAATAAAAGAGCAGACTCGATATTGAAAGAAATAGTCTTCATCCTGCCACCGAATGCTTCCGGATTTCCTGTTACTTCTTGAATATCAGTAACTTCGATTCCTGCTTCTTCCAGAACTTTTTTTGTGCCGCCTGTTGAGATGATTTCTGTTTCAAATTCTTTTAGAACTTTTGCCAATTCTATGATTCCGGTTTTATCGGAAACGCTTAACAGTGCTTTTTTGATTTTTAACATTTATAACCTCTTTTTACACACCCCGCAACTGAAGTTGCACCCCTCTCAAGAGGGGAATCACCTTAAAATCTCCTCTTGA
>DRTC01000146.1 GCA_011372345.1 Candidatus Cloacimonadota bacterium | reverse complement strand
TCAGAAGATTATATGTCAAGCACTTTCTCAAGAATTATAATTAAAATAGTTTAGCACCATATATTCTGAGGAATTTGAAAATAAAATCCCCATTTAATGCGGGTTTACGAATTTCGGAAGGGTGAAAAAGGGCGAGATGTGTTTAATTGGAGTTATAAGTTAATCCTATTCCTCATCCCAATCTGGATATTGCTCCAGTGATCTTCCTACAGATTTTGTTACTTGCGGTTTTATTTTCTTGTTTTGGGATTCCTGAACATCTATAAGCTGCGTAATAAATCTCCAGCTATCACCATAATCAAAAAAGAAAAGCATTTTCTTTTTGGGCTGATTATAAACTTCACCTACCAATATACCTTTTACACCAGGAAACCTATCTGAATCTCCTGTATCAGCAAAAAGCTCATAACCTTCCCCAGAACGATAAATGTCTTTCATATTATCATAGAATCCAAAACAATGATCCATATCGAAATCAAATGAATTCAAAATTGCTTCTGCAAGTTTATACAAACTATCACTTCCATCAATTGCAATAACTCGATACGGAGATCCTCGAACTCTCAATGAAAAGTCACTTAAAGTTACTTTAATCTGGTAAATATTTATCAAATTTTTCTCCATTATTTGGATTTGCTTCGTCTGCGAAGTGTGGAGCGAAAACAAAACGACCGTCAGTTGAAATTCGCAATTCTCAAATCTGCAAGAAGTGACTCGCTGCGAAGCGTGAGTGGAAAATAAAACCTTCAGCACACACTCCAGCAATCCTCGAATCACACTCGTTCTTCACTGCGATTCAAGTCTTGCTCAAATCTCACTCCCAATACTTCCTATCCAGACTCCGATACTGAACCGCTTCACTGATGTGATTCGCTTTGATATCTTCACTTCTTTCCAGATCGGCAATTGTTCTCGACACTTTCAGGATACGATCATACGCTCTCGCGGAAAGTCCCATTTTTTCCATTGCCCTTTTAAGCAGGTCTTTACTTTCGGAATCCAGTTCGCAGTATTTTCTGATCTGCTTGGGATTCATCTGAGAATTGCTATAAATCCATTCTTTTTCAAATCTTTTTAGTTGTGTATCCCGCGATTGATTCACTCGTTCTCTGATTTTTTCAGATCTTTCTCCGGTCGGTAATCCGCTTAATTCATCATATTTTACAGCCGGAACTTCGATATGGATATCGATCCTATCGAGAAGAGGACCTGAAATTCGAGAACGATATCGTTGAATATTGGCAATGGGACAGGAACAAGTGTGACCCGGAACATTACTTCCGTAATATCCGCAGGGACAGGGATTCATGGAAGCGACCATCATAAATTTTGCAGGAAATTCCAGGCTTTGAGTTGCTCGGGAAATCGTTACAACTTCATCTTCAAGAGGTTGACGCAGCACTTCCAGAACCGATTTCTTGAATTCAGGGAGTTCATCCAGAAACAATACTCCATTATGCGAGAGCGAGACTTCCCCCGGTTTGGGATAACTTCCTCCTCCAATCAAGGCAACATCACTGATCGTGTGATGCGGAGAACGGAAAGGACGATGAGTAACGATTCCTTTTTTATCATTCGTGAAACCAGCAACGGAATGGATTTTAGTTGTTTCCAGGGATTCTTCCAAAGTCAATTCAGGAAGGATTGTCGGAATGCGTTTTGCCAGCATTGTTTTTCCCGATCCGGGAGGTCCGATCATCAAAACATTATGCGCTCCGGCTGCAGCCACTTCCAATGCTCTCTTAATATGAAACTGTCCTTTCACATCGAACATATCTTCTTGAGTCTCGTGGAGTTGTTTGAAAATTTCCGATTTATCTACTTTATAGGTTTCAATCTCGATTTTCCCTTCCAGGAAATTCACTGCTTCATTAAGGGAAGTAACCGGATAAACATTCAATTCATCGATGATAGCAGCTTCTTTAGCGTTTTCAAAAGGTAGAACCAATCCATCGAGTCCAGCTTTCCAAGCGGCAATTGCGATCGGCAAAATCCCGCGGATCGGTCGCAAATTGCCGTCAAGGGACAATTCTCCCACAAAAGCATATTTTTCTAAATCTGTAGATTTCATCTGATTGAGAGCAGAAACAAGAGCAAGTGCAGTTGGAAGATCAAGAGCGACACCATCTTTTTTGATGTCAGCGGGAGCAAGATTTACCGTATAATTATGAGTTGGAAATCGAAAACCGGAATTTTTTATAGCTGCAGAAACTCTGTCCCGACTTTCTTTCACAGAATTCGACGGTAATCCGACAATCGTGAATTTTGCTAAGCCACCTTTAACATCAGCTTCAATTATAACTTTCTGGGCATCTATCCCTTGAATCGCAAAAGAAATTGTTCTGCCATACATTTATTTCTCCTCTCTAATTTTTTACAACAAACGAGAACGAAAAAACATTTTTCTTCTCATTCCTCCGAAAACTTCTATTCATTCCTGAATTGTATTTGTGAATGCAATTGTTTGAAAAGTTTCACTTTGTTAATCCATATTTTTTCTGATTCCTGTTCCAACCATTGCGAAGGTCGAATGAAAGAATTCTTATGTATATTATCATTAGTAAGGTTTTTTATCACAATCAGGAATGATGGTGTTATTTAAAGATTTTCTCTAATCAAATCTTTCGCAAATTCCAAAACTGTATCGATCATTCTTTTTGTATCTTCCGGTTTTTGTTTCACTTCATAATCCGGAAAGACTCCTTTTCCATCATCAAATCCACCCGGACGGACAAAATATTTATAAGAAACTCCAAAATTTAAATTAGAATTAGGCATAGTAAAATC
>DRTC01000145.1 GCA_011372345.1 Candidatus Cloacimonadota bacterium | reverse complement strand
GTTTGTCGGTTGGTGGATATTTCAATAACATCAAGCGAGACTTCGGGAAAGTTGATCCTGCTACAAACAAACCTGTTTATGAGAAAGGTAATAGATTCGGTTTTGGAGTGGATTTTAATTTCAATAATATTTTCGTTCGCGGAGAATATTATGCGGGAAAGGGATTTACCGGAAGCAAAGTTCTCGAAACTATCAAATCTGCTGACGATCTTGAAATGAATGCGCTTTATATCGAAGGAGCGTACACATTTAAAACGAACGGTGAAAAAATTCCTTATATCCAACCTTATGTAATGTATCAGTCGTGGAACAAAGCTTCTGATGTGGATGCTTTTTATTGGGATGATCCGGCAACTATTATAAATGATGAAATCTTATGCGAAAATTTTGTTTCCAACTATTTCACAGCAGGCATTACTTTCGGATTAGATGAAGAACACACAAAACTTAAAATCGATTATGAACTTCCTGTAACTGTTCCCGATAACGAATCGGAAGAAGCAGGAAAACTTATTGTCAGGCTTCAAACTGGATTTTGATCCAATAAAAAAAAATAAAACAAAAAGGAGAAATGTATTATGAAAAAGATTTTTTTTATTAGTTTAGCAATTCTGGTTATTTCATTTGTATCTTTAATACACGCAGATACCATTGTCATCGAACCTTGTGATGATATGTACACCGATGTAGAACATCCGACTTTACCACCCACAACCACTGAATTATGGGTCGCAGAATTTCAACCGGCAGGACATTATGAGCGGATAATGGTCAAGTTTGACCTTTCTCAATTCGCAGGACAGACTATTGAAAGTGCAACCTTAAACCTGAATCGTTTTATGGGATGTCCACAGGGAGGAACTACCAGCACAAATTTTTATGCTATTACTGAAAATTGGGATGAAGAAACATGGAATCCGCATACACATGCACAATATGATAGTTATGTTTGGGCTTCTTATGGTTTCAATGTAAACGGATGGCACAACATCGATATTACCCAGATTGTCCAGTCTTGGATAAATGGAGATATTGAAAATTATGGACTTCTCATCAAAGCACTAGCAGGAAGTAAATTCAGTAAATTCTATTCAAAGGAACATTCAAATTCAAATCTGCATCCTTATCTCGAAGTCGATTATACGGTTGGCATAGATGACGAAAATGAAATTAATATTCCTGAAATCTTCACACAGAATTATCCTAATCCATTCTCCGCAACAGGTGGTTTAGCGAAAAGCGGAAACCCCGGAACGACTATTCAATTTTCTCTTCCGGAACAAAGTAAAGTTGAAATTGTGATATTCAATTCAAAAGGTGAGAAGATCAAAGAAATAGTTTCCGGAAATTATCCGGCAGGAACTCACGGAGTTCTCTGGAATGGCAAAGATAAAAACAATAGTCCTTTTGTCAGTGGAATTTATTTTTATCGGATAAAAACCCAAAAATCGGTAAAAACGAAAAAGATGATCTTGCTGCGATGACTTCATTTCTTTCGCTCGATCCTCAATAAAAGCTGACAGCATAACATTCTGCACTTACAAAGATGTAAGGTTCGCACAATACAATGATGAAGAAGGCAAGCCGGTCTTCTTCATCATTTCTTCAAATAATAAAAGAATGTAATGAGAATTATTTAAAACGAAATTAAATTATGGAGCAAAAAATGAAAAACATCGGATTAAAAACAGTTTTATCAACTTTAGGATTTTTCGGAGTCACTTATATGACCTTGGTTTTTACAAACAGAGCAGGAAAAGTGCCGTATCTTATTGTTGCTTTGTTTTTATTAGGATTTGGAATTTATGCTTTTATTAAATCTCAAAAGATTGAGGACAATAAATTTATAAGTAATTTTCTGGCAATTATCAGCGGGATTGCCATCTGGAGTTTTGTCGGTGAATTTATGGAAAATGCAAATATGTTTATCGAAAATTCTTCTGTTAAAATCGCTCATTGGAACTTCCTACTAATCTTACTTTTAGCGATTTTTGTTTTCCTTCAAATCAGAAAAAGTTTGAATCTATCAGTTCAATTTTCATTATCGAGTTTTTTGCTGATCTGGAGTATGCATTACATAATGATCTTCCAATTTGAAGTGCTTTCACCGACTCATTTTTCTACATACATTATGTGTGGAATGTTTGTAGTTTTAACTGCTCTTGCTATCCTCAAAACAAGAAAAAATTCCAACATCAATTCCGTAATGTTCTGGTCATATTTAGGTTTACTTACGGCTTGGAACATTTTGGAATATATTTGGGGTTGGCGATTGATCCCTGGTCCGTATGCGATCTAACAAAGTAATTTCATCCGAGAAATTTGTTCGTTTTTGTTTGCTGTTAATTTTTTTCTTAATAG
>DRTC01000144.1 GCA_011372345.1 Candidatus Cloacimonadota bacterium | reverse complement strand
TGCTTTCAAATTGCAAAGTAAGGATTGAGAAATCGTAAATCAAATGTGATTCAGAACTTGTTCTGAACCCTTTATTAACAATTTATTTTGTCCGGAACAAGTTCCGAACTACAGTAACTCAAACAACCCTGTTTGAGAAAATTGATTCATTCAACTTGTTAAATGAAATATATTCTCAAAGCGGAGCTTTGAGTTACATAACACAATCAGGATTGATTGTGATACAGGAGAAAAAATGGCTAAACATATTTTTGTGATTGGTGGTGTTTTATCATCTCTTGGAAAAGGAATCGCATCTTCATCTATTGGATTGTTGATGAAAAAAATGGGTTATAATGTTGTTATGCAGAAATTCGATCCGTATTTGAATGTCGATCCCGGAACCATGAGTCCGTTCCAACATGGAGAAGTTTTCGTCACAGATGATGGAGCGGAAACAGACCTTGACCTTGGACATTATGAAAGATTTATTGGAATTCCTCTCAACAAAAATTCCAATTCAACTTCCGGTCAGATCTATGAAAAAGTGATCAAAAAAGAGAGAAAAGGTGATTATCTCGGAAAAACCGTTCAGGTCATCCCGCATGTTACCAATGAGATAAAAAGTTTGATCCATAATATAGCCAAAGACAAAGATATTGTCATAACCGAAGTTGGTGGAACGGTTGGAGATATCGAGAGTCTTCCCTTTTTGGAAGCTATCAGACAATTCCGTCTCGATGTTGGTAAAGAAAATTCTCTTTTCATATTCCTGACTTATGTTCCTTTCATCAAAGCTGCCGGAGAATTAAAAACCAAACCAACCCAGCATGCAGCCACAAAACTTCGGGAAATTGGTATTCAGCCGGATATTTTGCTTTGTCGTTCGGAAAAAGCTTATGATGAAGATATAAGGAGCAAGATCGCTCTTTTTACAAATGTGCAGAGAAGTTATGTGATCAATGCCATTGATGTGTCCACCATTTATGAAGTTCCCAAAACCTTGATGCAAGCCCGTCTTCATGAAAAAATTTGTAAGCAATTGCATCTGCGGGAACATCATATCGATTTTTCCGATTGGGAGCAGATCATCGATAATATTAAAAATCCGGAAAAAGAAGTGAATATCGCAGTTTGCGGAAAATATGTCGAGCATCAGGATGCGTATAAAAGCGTAGGAGCAGCTCTAATTCACGCTGCTGCTGCCAACAGGTTAAAATTAAATATTAGATGGGTTGATTCCGAGAAAACGATTTCGGAAAATGATATTAAAAAACAGCTTGAAAATATTGATGGAATTTTGATTCCTGGAGGTTTTGGTGTGCGTGGGATCGATGGGAAAATTGCGATTGCCAAGTATGCTCGTGAACATAAAATTCCTTATTTTGGGATTTGTCTCGGTATGCAGATCGCTGTTATTGAATTTGCTTTGCATGTCTGTAAACTTGAAAATTCATACAGTACGGAATTTGATGAGGAATGTAAAAATCCGGTGATAGATCTGATGAATGACCAGAAATATTTGGAGAAAATGGGTGGAACAATGCGTCTCGGTGCTTATCCGTGCAAAGTTAAAGAAGAAAGCCTTGCCTACCAAATTTACTGGAAAAAGGAAATATCAGAACGACATCGACATCGATATGAATTTAACAATAAATATCGAAAGATCATTGAAGAAAAAGGAATGATTATTTCCGGAACTTCTCCTGATAATTTCCTGGTCGAGATCATAGAAATCCCTGATCATCCTTTTTATATTGCAGTTCAGTTCCATCCTGAATTCAAATCAAGACCGGATAAGGCACAACCTATTTTTAAGGAATTCGTAAAAAAATCTGCGGAGATGAGGAAAGAAGATAAGACTGGATAATTTGATTTAAAAGATAAAAATTATTAATCTGTCTTACTTGTCAGGATGAAGCATGGAAAATAAAATGAAACTAAAAACCTGGGATGAAATAAAAAGAATCGTTAAAGAGCTGAAAAAATCAGGAAAGCAAGTTGTCTTCACAAATGGTTGTTTTGATATTATTCATGCGGGACATGTCCAATATCTCCAGGAAGCAAAGAATCTGGGAGACATTTTAATTATTGGATTAAATAGTGATGAATCTGTTCGGAAACTGAAAGGAAAGAATCGTCCTCTTAATAATGAATTAAATAGAGCTATTGTTTTATCAGGATTTTATTTTGTAGATTATGTTGTTATTTTTGAAGAAGATACGCCATACGATCTCATAAATCTGATCAAACCTGATATTCTGGTCAAAGGCGGAGATTGGAAAATTCAGGATATTGTCGGTTCGGATATTGTCTTGAAAAAAAAAGGAAAAGTTAAAAGCCTTTCTTTCAAGGATGGTTTTTCCACTACAAAGTTAATAAACAAGATCAAAAAAGAAAAAGATCGATAATTATGGATGTTCAAGAAGATATTGCTGTTGTAAAAAATGTTAATGATAAAACCGTTACGATCCGGATAAAGAAAACCGACAGTTGTAAATCTTGTTCTTTAAAAGGAGTATGCGGAACTTCTTCCAGTCCGATAGAGCATAAATTAAAAACTGATCTGGAGTTAGAAGCCGGTGATCTTGTAAAAGTTTATCTCTCTCCGGGTGTAAAGATTTTTTCATCCTTTATTATCTTTGTCTTCCCTATTCTGTTAATGATCCTTTTTTATTTTCTGGGAAAAATCCTGTTCAAATCTGAAAATCTTGCCATTTTAATTTCCATATTTGGTCTGCTGTTCAGTGGAATAATTATTTATTTTATCGATAAAAAATACGCAAAAAAAATTCATTTTGAAATTGTGGAGAAAGTTTTAAACAGCGAACAAAATAAAGTAATAACGAAATGATTTTTTTGTTCGTCTTGTTCGTTTTGTTAGTTGCTAAATTACTGAGGTTAATATGAAAATTCATTTACATGAAATGGTCTTTTACGGTCATCATGGTGTTCATCCCGAAGAGCGAAAGCTCGGTCAGAGATTTATCGTGAATTTTACTTTTGAAACAGCTCCTGAACACGATCAGGAAATTGATCATATCGATGATACGATCGACTATACAAAAGTGTTCTCCATCATAAAAAATATTCTTGAAAATAAAGAATTCCTGCTTTTGGAAAACTGTGCTGATACGATCTTAACATCAGTTTTAACAACTTTCCCAAAGATAATTCAGGCAAAAGTGAAAATCAAAAAACCTTCCGTTCCCATAAAAGGTTCACTCGGTTCGGTTGAAGTTGAAATGGATAGGATAAAATAACCGCAAAAATGCATAAAAGACACAAAAATATTTGCTATTTAGGACTTGGATCAAATTTAGGAAACAAGTTAGAAAATATTCAAAAAGCAGTCTCAATACTGAGAAATAATAAAAAGATAAAAATAATAAAAAATAGTTCGATAAAAGTTACAAAAGCCTGGGGAAACACTAACCAACCTGATTTCCTGAATTGCGTTCTGGAAATCGAAACTGCTCTTGATCCTAAAAAATTACTGAAAATCTGTCTTGAAATTGAAACTGAAATGGGAAGGATCAGAAAGGAAAAATGGGAATCGAGAATAATCGATATCGATATTCTCTTTTTTGGAAATGAAGTGATCAATGAAGAAAACCTGATAATTCCACATGCATTCATCTATAAAAGAAAATTCATTCTGGAATCCCTGAACGAAATCTGTCCTGATTATATTCATCCGACTTTGAAGAAGAAAATAAAGGATATTCTGTAATCCCATCGTCCCGATAGGAAAAAAGACTGATTATAAATGTCATTCCGAAGCATCCTTCAACAGTTTCCTGTGAGGAATCTTCTGTTATAAGCTTATGGAAACTAAAGTAATTGCAGATACTTCGAAAGATCATTTCTGAAAGAATCCGTCTCTTTCAGGAAAGAGAAATCATCAGAATGACAAATAATAAAAATTCCTTATTCTACTCCCTTCTCTTTACAGGAGAAGGGCTGGAGATGAGGTAAATAGGAGTTTAGATGAAAAAACTGGCAACCATTATCCTGGCAGCAGGTCAGGGAACTCGGATGAAATCAGATCTTCCGAAAGTTGTTTTTGAACTTGCCGGCAAACCGATGATCAATCGAGTTGTGGAAACCGCTCAAAAAATAGACAGCGATCTGATCGTGGTTGTGGTCGGTCATAAAAAAGAAATGGTGATTAATGTTGTTCCCAAAAGCGAAAAGATAAAATTCGTGGAACAAAAGGAGCAAAACGGAACAGGTCATGCAGTTATGGTTACAAAAGATATTTTTAAGGATTTTGAGGGAGATGTTTTTATTCTTTGCGGAGATGTTCCACTCCTGCGGTCTGAAACTCTGGACAAAATGCTTAAGCAGCATCGTGAAATAAAAGCAGCATGCACGGTTCTGACAGTAGTAATGAACGATACTCTCAAATATGGTAGAATCGTCAGAAATAAAGAAGGAAATATCCAAAGAATTGTCGAACATAAAGATGCTTCCAACGAAGAAAAAAAGATCAAAGAGATCAATACTGCAATTTACTGCTTCGATGCTCAAAGCATGTTTTCCGCTTTGGATAAGATCGATAATCATAATAGTCAAAACGAATATTACCTGACTGACACTTTAGAAATCCTGAATAATGAAAAAAAAATCGTTACATCCGTAATTCTGGAAGATATGGCAGAGGCTTCCGGAGTAAATTCAAAAGAGCAATTAGCAAAACTGGAACAGGAATTTTATAAGAGACTTAATCCTGTTTGAGATGATCTGTAAAACAATTTGCTAAATTGTTGTTTCTATAAATGAAATGATTTCTGAAATTTTTATAAAATTTATTGTTTGTTTAGAAAGATTTCTGAACAACCTGGCAAGTTGTTTTACACCCAAGTGAGGATAAATGAATAAAATACTATATTCACCCTGGCGTCTAAAATACATCTTATCAAAAAAAAAAAAAGAATGTATTTTCTGTATCAGACCATCCGCAAAAAATGATGAAAAACATTTCATCCTTTATCGGAGTAAATTCAGCTTCGTTATCCTGAATATGTTCCCATACAATAACGGTCATTTAATGGTTGTCCCTTTTAAACATGTTGCAGGTTTGAACGATCTTTCAAAGGAAGAGATCGATGACCTTTTTGAAACTGTTCAACTTTGCGAAAAAGTAATTACAAACAATTATCACCCGGACGGAATCAATATCGGCATGAATTTAGGAAAAGCAGCAGGTGCAGGAATAGACGAGCATTTACATGTTCATCTCGTACCGAGATGGAATGGAGACACGAATTTTATGACCGCAACCGGAAGCACGAGAGTTATTCCCGAATCCTTTGAAACAGCATATCAACAACTAAAAGAACAATTTGACAGTGAGCAGGTCAAAAAATAATTTGTCCCGCAGTAAAAAGGGCGGATTAACGCTATTAATAGTAATATTTTTAGCGATTTTAATATTTTTTTTATACCTTGTCCTTGCTGAAGGAAAAGTAGAAAAAAAAATTGAAGCGGGATTTCAAGGATCAGTTAAAATTTCATTGTTAAATGGTTGCGGTTATCCCGGAATCGCGAGTGAAGTTAAGGAAATTTTATTAAATGCTCAAGATAATGTTAATGAACAAAACCTGGATATAATTTTTTGGAAAAATGTGGAAAGGAATATGTTCATATACAAAAAAACGATCATTGTCGTGAAACATAATAATGAAGAGAAATTAAAATATTTAATGCATTTAACTGGAATAAAACGAAAGATTTATGCTTTTGATGATAACGCTATCGAGGAATTTCAGATCATCTTAGGAAATGATTATCAAAAATATTTTGATTAGTTTCAAGTATTTCGAGTTGTAAAGACAAAGGACATCGTCTTGGAACAAGACAATTACTCGAAATCATTTCCAATCATTTTTTCAACTCGTCTCCGGCAACTACCGGATGACAAGTCAAAAAATCAGGAGTTTTATGTTATCTTCCCAAAAAGAAATAGTAGATAAAATAATCAAGTGGGCAGCATCTAAAAAAGCCGAAAATATTAAATATTTTGATGTCAGAGAATTTTCCGATTATACTGATATCATCATCATCTGTCATGGAACTGCAGAACTTCATAATAAAGCTATTGCAGAAGAAATCCTGTACAAAGCAAAAGCAGAAGGAATTCAACTTTTAGCTTCCGAAGGTTTGGCTAATGGAACCTGGATTCTCCTTGATTTTGTCGATATCATTGTTCACATTTTTAACGAAGAAACCAGAAATTTCTATAAACTTGAAGAATTATGGAATATTAGTTCAAAAACCATAAAGGATAATAGAATTAATAATGACCAAAACTAAAATACATAAAGATATAATTAAATGTTTGAAAAAATTGGATATTAAGTTCGAGGATAATTTTACGATCGAAGTTCCAAACAATCCTGAACACGGGGATTTCTCAACCAATGTTGCTCTCGTAAATGCCAAAAAAAATAGAAAGAAACCTCGAATTTTAGCAGAAAAAATCACAGAATATTTTTCCAGACATCGAGATTACAAATCTGTCGATGTTGCTGGACCGGGTTTTATAAATTTTAAAATGGCTAATCGCTATTATCATCATAAATTATTAGATATTTCCAAAACTAAAAAATTCGGATCTTCAAAACATGGAAAAGGTAAAAAAGTTTTGCTGGAATTTGTCAGTGCAAATCCAACCGGACCCTTGAATGTGGTCAATGCCAGAGCTGCAGCTTATGGAGATTCCCTTTATCGCATAATGAGTTATGTTGGTTTCAAAGCCTTTCGTGAATATTATATTAATGATGCCGGAAATCAGGTCGATATTCTGGCGGAATCACTTGAAATTCGCTATCGGGAATTGTATGGAGAAAAAATCGAGGAATTCCCTCCGGAAGCATATCATGGAGAATATATCAAGGATCTGGCTTTGAAATTAAGTGCGATCGATTCCACAAAATTATTCCATATCTCAGAAATAGATCGTTTGGAGAGAATGAAAAATTTTGCTTTGGCAGAACTTCACCGGGAACAGGTTAAAAGTCTGGAACGATACGGAGTAGAATTTGAGAACTGGATGTCCGAAAAAAAATTAAGAAAAGAAGGAGCTATTGAAGAAGTTCTCAGTTACTTAACAGAAGCTCATTGTACTTATGAGAAAGATGAAGCTATCTGGTTTTCCTCCATAGATTTTGGTGATGAAAAAGACCGTGTTCTGATGAAAGCAGATGGAAATACAACCTATCTTGTACCTGACATTGCTTATCATCTGACAAAATATCACCGTGGCTTTGATATCATTATCGATGTTCTCGGACCGGATCATCATGGACATGTTGCCAAGTTAAAAGCGGCAATTAAGGCTCTAAAACTGGATGTCAGTAAACTGGAAGTTGTTTACCTGCAGCACATAAATCTGATCCAGAATGGTGAAGTTGTAAAGATGTCTAAAAGAGCAGGCAAGATTGTGAGTATGGATGACTTGATCGATGAAGTTGGAAAAGATGCTGCCAGGTTTTTTTTCCTGGAACGAAAACCGAATGCTCATCTGAATTTCGACCTCGAACTGGCAAAGAAAAAATCAAATGAGAATCCTGTTTATTATTGTCAATATGCTCATGCCAGAATACACAGCATCCTGAAAAAAGCAAAGAAAGAAAAAATCTATCTGAAGGATTTTGATAAAAAATACTTGAGAAGACTTAATAAAGAATATGAGCTAAATATTATTAAGAAATTACTTGAATTTCCAGATACTTTAATCTCTATTGCAGATAGCAGAGAACCGCATAGATTAGCTAATTATGTTCATGAACTTGCCGGTATGTTCCATAAATATTATGCGAAATATCAAATCGTGAACAGGAATCATCCCGAGCTTAGCTTAAGCAGACTTTTTTTGATAACAGCGGTCAAAGATGTGATTGCGATCTCTCTTGGTTTAATGGGAATTTCAGCTCCCAAAAAAATGTAAATTTTCCTGTAACTAAATATAAAATTATCGTTAACTATTCGAGATTTTATTGTTTTGAAATTTCGGCTTTAAGCATAAAGCTCGATAAATCGAAGCAAAATAATGTATTAAGAAATTAGAAAAATGAAAAAAATATTCGTGTTATC
>DRTC01000143.1 GCA_011372345.1 Candidatus Cloacimonadota bacterium | reverse complement strand
TGAAATTTTGCCCGAAATTTGGAAACTGATGAATCAGTTAATGACCTCTATCTTCTTATTAACCACCAACTTAAGTTGGTGGTTAATGAAACAGGAAAAAGTATTAACCGTTTTAACGGTTTCCAATTTTATTGAATTTGACCTTTTTAGAGTGGACTCAAGATTCTTTAATCTGGAATTAAAAAATTCATTCCATTCAAATCGAAATTTTTATTCAAACACGGCTTCCACAAATTCATTCACATCAAAATCACGCAGATCTTCTTGTTTTTCACCAACTCCGATCAATTTTACCGGGATTTTCAATTGATGCTTGATCCCGATCACAATTCCGCCTTTGGCAGTTCCGTCCAGTTTCGTCAGGATCAGACCGGAAAGATTTATTGTTTTATTAAACAACTCAGCTTGGGAAATCGCATTCTGTCCTGTTGTGGCATCGATAACAAGAAGCGTTTCGTGCGGAGCATCCGGAACGATTTTTTTGATGGTTCTCACTACTTTGGAAAGTTCGTTCATCAGGTTCACTTTAGTATGCTGACGACCAGCAGTATCGATTAAAACTACATCGAAATTTTGATTCACCGCTTTCATTATGCCATCATAAACAACAGACGATGCATCCGAACCTTGCTGCTGCTTGACGATTTCCACATTTGCTCGTTCTGCCCAGATGGACAGTTGCTCGATCGCTGCTGCCCGGAAAGTATCTCCCGCGATCAGAAGAATAGATTTACCCTGATCTTTGAATCTTTTCGCCAGCTTACCGATAGTCGTGGTTTTACCAACTCCATTAACACCAGCAAAAAGGATTACAAAAGGTCTTTTATCAGTAATTTTCAGATGATCCGAATCTTTGGCATATTCATTGAGCAGCATCTCTTTGATGATATTTTCAAGGTGTGTTTGCACTTCAGCCTGGTTCGTGAGTTTATGCAATTGAATTTCTTCCCGCAATTTGTCGATAATAAAGAGACTTGTCTCAACTCCCACATCTGCCTGGATGAGAATTTCTTCCAGATCATCCATCAATCCTTCGTCAACTTTTCCTCTTAATTTGATCGTTTCAGCGATCTTTCCTAAAAAACTGCTTTTGGTTTTCGCTAATTTGGAGCGAAGATTTTCCGATTCTGATATTTTATTTTCCGGTTTCTTCTTTTTGGTAATTTTTTCTTGTGATGATTTTTTTTTGATAAATAAAATCACAAGAATAACCATTATCAAAATAATCGCTGCTAAAATATAAATTATGTAGTTTGTTTCCATTTTTCCTGCTATTAAATCCGTATGAAAACTTGCCAAATTTTTGAAATCTGGCAAGTTTGATATTGATTTAAAAAAAAAGCAGAATCCGAGACTCTCGAATTCTGCTTTAATATAAATTATTATACCGCTTTTTCAGTCTTCTCTGCTTTCACTTCGTTGAAATATGCAGCTAATCTGGCTTTCCTGCGGGAAGCAGTTCTTTTGTGAATAACATTTCTTTTCGCTGCTTTATCCAGTTTGGAATATACTTCAGATAATAATTTCTCTTTTTCCTCGATCGGCAGATCGCTTCTTAATTTTTTGTCTAAAGTTTTGATCGTTGCTTTCACATAATGATTGCGTGCCGCTCTTTTCTTTTCCTGTCTCAATCTTTTTTCACAAGATTTATGATTAGGCATTTTTTCCTCCATCTTTATAATTTTCTGGGACAAAAATAGATAGGAATAATTTGTGTCAAATTGTTTTTTAGAGAACTATTTCTAAAATCTTCAAAAAAGTTATGATAGTCATGAAAAGGCACAAAATACGCAAAAAGGTAGGAATAAAAGTTCATTCAAAAACAATAACGAATTTGTATAACCTTATATAAAACTTGCCAAGTTTTTGAAACTTGGCAAGTTTTTAGATTTCCTATTAAAAACTTTGACTTTGAAGTTATAGATTTTTATTTGACGCATAAAATTAAATTAGAATTATATTTTGGAGGATAAATGCGTAGAATCCTGTTGTTAACTTTCTTTACAGTCCTGATATCCGGAATTTTATGCGCAGAAGGCAACTTGATCCTAGAAATCGAAATTCAGGGAAATCTGAATATCGAAGAGGAATTGATCCTGACATTATTAACCTTTGAGGTTGGTGAGGATCTAACTTCAGAAGCTGTTGCAAAATCAATTAAAAGCCTTTACCAGTTAGGTGTTTTCGAAGACATCAAAATAGAAAAAACAGATATTCAACAGGGAATTTCAGTAACTGTAATCGTTAAGGAATTTCCTGTTGTAAATACAGTTGAATTCAAAGGAAATAAGAAGATCAAAGATTCAGCCATGGAAGATTTTGTTAAGCTTAAACCGGGAAGCTACTGGTCTCCTTTCCTGGAAGCAGAAGTTGCTAATTCCATTTCCCGGGAATATAAGAAAAAAGGATATCATCAGGCAAAGGCAGAATTCAGTATAACCAAACTTGATCAAAATAAAGTCGATGTTCTGGTGCGGGTGGAGGAAGGCTCAAAAGTTGTGATCAAAAAGATAAAAATACACGGGAATAAAGAGATCACTACCAAAAAAATACTCGGTAAGATGAAAACCAAAAAAGCGAGTCTGTTTCGTTCCGGAAAATTCGAGCAGGAGAAATTTGATCAAGACCTGGAAAGTATAGTCAATTATTATAATAAAAAAGGATTTATCGATACGCGTATAGTTTCCTGGGATAAGAAATTGGTAGAAGATAAATTTATGATCGATATTTATCTTTACGAGGGGAAATCCTATAATTTCGGTAAGGTTTTTGTCTCCGGTAATTCCAGATTTACTGATGACCTGATCATTAGTAATTTCAAATTTGAAGAAGACGAAGTATTCAACCTGGATAAATTCAATAAACAGTTGAACGATGTTGCATCCATGTATTATGAGGAAGGATATATTTATGCCGGGTTCGAACATGAACTGCAAAAAGATAAGGGAAAGATCAATATAAATCTGGTGATCAAGGAAAATACAAGAGCAAAGATCCGCAAGATCCATATCAAAGGAAATCGCAAGACAAAGGAAAAGGTGATCAGAAAACATCTGGCGATCTCTCCGGGAGATTATTTCCGGCAATCAAAGGTCAGACGAACTTTGAGTAATATCTATAATATGGGTTTATTTGAACCGGATCTGTTCCCTGATTATAGTCCTATTAATAAAAACGGAGATATCGATCTGGTCATTCATGTTAATGACAAGATATCGGGTTCTGCTAATGGCGGAATTGCTGTCAACAGTCAGGATGGAATTGTCGGGCAATTAAGTGTTTCTCACAATAATCTGTTTGGAAATTCCTGGCAGTCCTCTTTGAAATGGGAATTCGGCAAGACAACCCAAAATTATGATTTCAGTTTTACCAATCCGTATTTTCTCGATAGCAATATCCTGGTTGGATTCGATGTTTATCATACAGCAAAGGAGTGGTCAACATACAGGATTAATACGAACGGAGGTTCGATCAGGGTGGGAAAACCTCTCGGTTTTCTTGATTACTCCAGGATTTTATTTGGATATTCCTTATATACAAAGAAATACAATATTCTGGAGGGAGTTGATGAGGAAGATATTTCCGATAATCTCGCGGAACTGGATGAAAAAGGCTGGCAGAATACGAGTGCTTTATCGATGACCATCTCGCGCGACAGCCGTGATAATGTCTTTTATCCAACATCAGGTTCGCAATTTACACTTTACAGTGAATTTGCAGGTGGCCCACTTTACGGTGATTTCAAATACTACAAGCAAATTGCCCAGGTCAGTTGGTACACGAAAACTGTCTGGGAACTTGTTCTCCGCACCAAATGGCGGTTCGGATATGTAACCGGTTATGATGGGGAAGAAGCTCCTCCTGATGAAAGATTTTATCTTGGAGGAACAGGACCTGATGGAATTCGCGGTTATCCCGACCGTTCTGTTGGACCAAACGAAGGCGGATTAAGAGAGATCATTTTCTCGACAGAATACGCAGCCCCAATTGCCGGAGATCAGATAGTCGGGTTACTTTTCTTTGATGCGGGAAACAGTTATAATCGTTTAGAGGATTTCAATTTCTGGGAAATGAAGAGAGGTGCAGGATTGGGTATCCGCATTCGCAGTCCGTTCGGTTTGATCGGATTCGATTATGCTCATAACTTTGAGAATGGACGCTGGGAACCGCATTTCCAGTTTGGAACTACTTTTTAGTTTACCGCAAAGACGCGAAGGCACAAAGAAAAAAAGGGTAATAATGAAGAAAGAACACTTTGCGATCACAACCATTATGGGAATGCTGCCGATGGCTCCCAGCAAGTCCGAAGGTTCGGAACTGAAATCTCCGATGGCTCTGACCGTGATCGGGGGATTGATCAGTGCTGCTTTCTTTACTCTGTTCGTGATTCCAGTGATCTATAGTTTGGTGGATAGGAAGAAGAAGGAGAAGGTAGAAAGTTAGAAAACCTTCAAGGTTTTGGAAACCTTGAAGGTTTATATCTTACTTAAATTTTCTATAAATCTGCGTGTGCTTTCCCAGCATTACAAGGTTCAGGAATATTTCATCGACTGTAAATATCAGCAGCCAATCATTTTTTATATGAACAGATTCGAAATCCTGTAATTTTCCTTTTAACGGATGTCTTTTGTATTTAGGATCTATCTTATGCCGATTTTGTAATGCTGAAATCAATGTCTTTAGAATTTCAAAATCATTGCTTGAATATTGTCCGCTTTTCTTATCTCTTTCAATATCTTTCCGGAAAGACTTCTCAATTTTTATTTTCAGCAAATCAGATACCTAAATCTTTAAATAATTCATTTGCGGTTTCATATATTTGGACATTATTATCATTTTCCAAATTAGCGGATCTCTTTTCCAATTCTTTCGAAGGTATGCTCAATTTGAAAGGGATACTCTTTTCCATAGCAACTTTTGCTAAAAAGATATTGACAGCATCACCAAAACTAAGACCAAATTTCTTGAAAATATATTTAGCCTCATTATAGATCGAATTTTCGACCCTCACACTTGTTTGAATTTTCATAATATTCCTTTATCTTTTTTATGATAAAATAATCCATTGGGAGTATTTTGCCAATATTATTTTTTAATGGATCATTTGTCCGACTTAACACAAGATCCTGTGTCTTGTTTCAAGACAATGGACTTGTGCCAAGTCTCCCGCAAAAGAAAAAGGGCTATTGAATCGACCAATAGCCCTTTTTTACTTCTATGAAATTTACTTGAGCAGGATCATCTTCTTTGTCTCTGAATAGTTACCGGATTCCAATGTGTAGTAATAAACTCCTGAACAACAGTTCTCTGCATTCCATTCATAAATATGATGTCCTTTCCCGAATACTGCTCGTTCTAATGTTTGTCCTTTCATATTATAGATGGTCAGGATTGCACTTGTTTCTTTCCTGATATTAAATTCGATATTGGTCATTGCATTAAAAGGATTGGGAAAGTTGCCTGCCATAGAAGTGTTAATAATTGCATTTCCCGTAATTTCATCGATAGCAAGCCCATCATTAATGAAGATATAAGCAGAACCGGAATATTCTCCATTATCATCATTACAATGAGCTCCGATCACTGCATAATCGCCATTAATGGATACTGAAAAACCAAAGACATCATGAGCCGCACCATCGGAAGCGGTTAATTTATCCTGCTCTATCCAACTGCTGCCGTTTCTCTTAAAGATATAAGCAGAACCGGAAACACTTCCATTATCATCATCACCATGAGCTCCAATCACTGCATAATCGCCATTAATGGATACTGAAAAACCAAAGTCATCATGAGCCGCACCATCGGAAGCGGTTAATTTATCCTGCTCTATCCAACTGCTGCTGTTTCTCTGAAAGATATAAGCAGAACCGGAATTCATTCCATTATCATAATCTCCATAAGCTCCAATCAGTGCATAATCTCCGTCAATGGATACTGATTCACCGAAATGATCATCAGCCGCACCATCGGAAGCGGTTAATTTTGCCTGCTCTGTCCAACTGCTATCGTTTCTATGAAAGATATAAGCAGAACCTGATTCTTCTCCATTATCTTCATCTTCTTCAACTCCAATTAACGCATAATCTTCGTCAATGAATACTGAACGACCGAACCAATCACCAGCATCACCATCGGAAGCAGTTAATTTTGCCTGCTCCGTCCAACTACCTCCGTTTCTCTGAAAAATATAAGCAGAACCTGATTCATCTCCATTATCATCATCCCTATAAGCTCCGATCACTGCATAATCTCCAGAAATAGATACTGAATAACCGAAACGATCCCAGTCATCACCATCGGAAGCGGTTAATTTTGCCTGCTCGCTCCAGTTGCTGCCGTTTCTCCAGAAGATATAAGCCGATCCGGACATAAAACCATTATCATCATCTCCATAAGCTCCGATCACCACATAATCTCCGTCAATACATACTGAACGACCGAACTCATCATAAGCAGCACCATCGGAAGCAGTTAATTTTGCCTGCTCTGTCCAGTTGGTACCGTTTCTCTGAAAGATATAAGCAGAACCGGAACCATCTCCATTCTCACCATCATAAAAAGCACCGATCACGGCATAATCTCCGTTAATGGACACCGAATAACCGAAATAATCATCTTCGGTTCCATCTGATGCTAGAATTTTTTGTTGTTCTGTCCAGTCAGCATAAAGACAAAAAGATATGATCAGCAATAGAATTAAAGTTAGTCTTTTCATTTTTTCCTCAGTTTTGTTTTTAATTCCGGATTCCCCGTGCTCTCGTTCCCACGCTCCTGCGTGGGAATGCTTTTTTATTCGCTCTGCGATTATTCGGGTTTGACGCTGGAGCGTCCTGCTCTGCGTTCCAACGCTGGAGCATTGGAACGAGCAACGAAGGATTCCCCGCCCTGAAGGACGGGGCTATTGATTCATTTCTTCATTGTTGATAATTGGATGTTCCTTGTTCGATACTTGTAAGCCTTTGGCTTATTGGATATTCAAATCGGTCTCAACTCGCATCCCGAAAGCCTTCGGGACAAGTCGAGTCAAATTTCTCCCTCTCCTCTCAGGAGAGGGCTGGGGTGAGGTTTATTCCGGCACCTCCTCCACCGTATATTCCACTTCCTCGCTCCAATCCCCGTAGCCGTATTCATTCTCGGCACGCACACGATACACTCTTCTTCCGACTGGAGGCTGATAGGTATAGGAATTGTTCTTCCCGATATAAAGCTCTGTCCAGTTTATATCGTCTTCGGAATAGACGAACTGGTAAGCAGCGGCAGTTTCCACCTCATTGCAGGACACGGTCATATCAGGTCGGACAAACTCGACAGCGAGATCAGGAGCAGCAGGAACTTCCTCCGGAGGTTCACCGGGAGAGTAATCATAGCGGTATCCGTAAGTGCGAGCTACACGACGCTGGCTGGCTTTATCCATTTTACGCGTATTGAACATAAGCTGGTCATAAACTTCATTGATAAATTCATCTGCTTTGGGACGCAATTCTGCGATAGCAGCCTGTGCCTGATCATGCTCCCGGTCTGCCCGAGCAACATCATCGAATTCATCCATGCCATTATCATAAACCGTCTGCATCTCGGCAGCAGTGGGATCCGAGGTAGCAGGATAACCGGCAGCAACAGCCCTGGCATCCCCTTCGATTATATTCCTCAGCGTTTTCAGCCAGTCTCCGTCAGAATCAATTTTGGGAACTTTCCCATCCAGAGGCAGTTCATAATAGGTCAGATAGACATCCGGCAGATTCAACCTTACTTTTCTTCTCTTCACACCTTCCCAGGTATCCCGGCAATTGATCTCCACCATTCGGATACTGTCTCCTTTTTCCTGCACCTGCGTGATCTTGATCTCTGCTTTGGCTTTCACATTGATCTCAGCAGTTTTAAATCCCGGCAGAAAATTTGTTATGGCATCCAAAGTCGCCTGATCAACCAGATTATCACCCGCTAAATTGTCCTGATTTCCGGTTAGAACAATGTTATCAAGTAGTATTATCCTGTCATGATCGCTGGTTGGTTTATTAAGAGTCGGCATAATTCCTCCTTATGATCAATTTTTTTGAAAATTTATTAAATACAAAG
>DRTC01000142.1 GCA_011372345.1 Candidatus Cloacimonadota bacterium | reverse complement strand
TTCTTCTTTTTGGCTTTGGTTTTTTGTATCTGAACTGAGCATCTTTCAGGAAAATAACAATATCATCTAATTTTATTTTCAGAATTAAATCTATATCAGCAATTATTTTACTTTTTCTGAGGATGAGTTCCTGCATCCAGACATTATTGGAAACAGCAATAAAAAGGACATTATGTTCCAGTTTGTGAATTGAAGCTCGATCTGAGAGGATATTTCCAACGATCTTTTTCCAGTTAAAAAATAAGGTGAGAATATCTTTATGTTCATTACCGGCAATAGAATACACAAGATCGTGTAATTTATCACCGGCCTGAACTAAACTCATAAATTACTCTTTTTTCAAAAACAGGGAAAATCCCCACCAGGAAAAGATCGCCAACATGATTGCACCCCAATAAGTCGTTCCCAGAGCATCATAAGTACGATTGAAATATTCTATCAGGAAATTCATTGTTCCTAAAGCAGGAATTGAGGAAATGACAACCAGCATTAAATAACCGAGTGATTTAGTGGTTATATTGCTTTTTTTGGAATTATTAATGATGGAAACAGCGATTGCTCCCAGTATGATCAAAATTGCTGTAATGATCGTGATGATCAAGTAGGAAAAGAAGGGAAGATCAATTTTTCGATAGATCATATAAGGTGTTATCAAAGCAATAACCAATAAAATTATCCCGATTATCTTTTGAAAAAGTAAAATGTTTTTCGGTTTGATCTCCTGTTTTCGATGATGTTTTTTCAAATATAAGTAAACTAAAGCAAATACGATAAGGAAGAAAACAGCGTAAACAGGAACTCCAACTTTTGGATTATCAGTGGCAAAACCAAATGAAGCAAAAGCTGCCAGCAAGACTATCCAACCGATTATACTGATGATCTTTTTCATGAAAAACCTCCCTTTTTCACTCCTTTTCGATCTTAATTTTCAGGATTTCTTTGATATCATTTGGAAAAACTATTTTAACTTCAAAATCACCAATCTCTTTCAAATGTTTTTCCATTGCAACATCTGTTTTATTGATTTCAATTTCTTTTTCAGCCAAAGCCTCAACAATATCGATCTCGGAAACAGAACCGAACAAATGATCATTTTCATCTGCTTTCCTGATGAAAGTTAGTTCTGTTGTTTTGATCTTTTCAGCGATCGCTTTAAATTTATTTTCGACTTCCAACTTCTCGATTTCTGCATCTTTTTTTATTTTTTCGATTCTTTGCAGATTATTTTTTGTGGCAATTAAAGCCAGATTTTTCGGTAAAAGAAAATTTCTGGCATAACCGTCAGAAACATTTACGACTTTTCCAGCTTCACCTAACTTATTTACATCCTTAACTAAGATGATTTTCATGCACATCCTCCGTAATCTTAATTTTTCTAAAATCAAACCAAATATCGAACATACCAACTAATGAGACCAGAACCAAAAGCGGCAAGTTCAGAGCCATCGCAAAGATCAGCAGGTATAATAAAAACTTGGATTTACTGAAGAAATTTCCCCAGTAAAAATCCAATATGGAAATACCCTGGATCAGGAACAAGGGAGCAACCATCAGAATTCCGTTTAACCCGACTACCTTTGTTTTCGGTAATAAAACGAGTACTAAAACGATAATGAGAAAATAGATCAGGAAAAAGGGTAATCTAATCTCATTATGTTTCCAGTTCGAACCTGCTCTTTTTGATAAGATCAATGCTCCGAGATAAGTTGCCGCAACAATGCCTGCTATCCAGATCGAGATATTGAAATTTTCCAGAAAAATCCTGGATTTCTCCAGAACATCGAGGAAAACATTTATTTGATCGGGATTGTTCTGGAAACTCGCGATAATGAGTTCTCTGGATTGTTCAAAAGCAACACTAACAGTTTCCAACAATTTTTTTCCTAACACAAGATGACGAAATAAACCATAAATCGTAGAATATAGAAAAACATAAATGATGATCATGGCGTAATCAAAATTCCTGGATTTCAGTTTGAAAAAAAGGTAAGAAGCCATTCCAATCCCGATTATTATATCGGACAACCTGACAGCATCGATGATATTCATAGATAGAAATATCAAGGTCGTGATCAGAAATATTAGATAAAATAATCCTTCTTTTTTGCTTTCCTGGTATTTCCCACTATATGCTATAATAAAGATCAATCCCAGAACCGGGGAAAACGCTGAAATTAGAACTGAAAGTATGGCAATAATAAACACGACATTATTTTTCTGTGAAAATTATTTTTCAGTGAAAGAGATCAATGCCATCTGGCGTGCTTTTTTTATTTCAATCGCTAATTTTCGCTGATGCTTGGCACAGGTTCCTGAGAATCGACGGGGAGTTATTTTCCCGCTTTCGGAAATAAATCGTCTCATCAAACCGACATCTTTATAATCGATAACCGCTTCTTTATTTTTACAGAAAAAACAGAACTTTTTTTTGAAGATGAACTTTTTTCTATCAAATTTTCGGTATTTCCCGGATGTGTCTTTCTTTTTGTATTTATTATAAGGTCTATCCTGTTTTTTGGGTGTTTCTTTAACTTCTGTTTTTTTTTCTTCTGTTTTCTTTTCTTCCATTAGTTACTCCTAAAATGGGACATCATCGTCGGTCACGGTTGCTTTAATGTTTTCTTTAGTTTCGGAAATTTCTGGTTCGGTTTTGGGAGTACTTTCTTCAGTTTTAATCTCTGTTCGTTCAAGGAAATGAACTCTACTGGATACTATTTCTGTTATTTTGCGATTCTGGTTTTCTTTATCTTGATATGTTCTCGTTTTAATATACCCTTCAACAACAACCGGACTTCCTTTGTGAAGATATTCAGCGCATTGTTCTGCTCGTCTACTCCAGACAACAACATCTATAAAACCGGTTTCTTCCTGCCATTCACCATCTTTCTGATAAACACGATTAAAAGCAAGAGATAATTTTGCAACGGGGGTACCGTTTGGTGTATATCTTAATTCCACATCTCTGGTCAATCTACCGCTTAATACAACGGAATTAATTCTCGGAAATCTTAGTTCATGAGCCATTTTTTCCTCCTTTTTTTTCTTTTACAAGAATGTTATAACGAATAATATTTTCGTTAATTCTGTAAATTCTCTCTAATTCTGAAATCATTTCCGGATCAAATTGGAAGTAATTTACGAAATAGTATCCTTCTTTGAATTTCTTGATTTCATAAGCCAGTTTTTTTTTACCCCATTCGTCGGTATTTTCAATGGAACCTTTGTTTTCGGTAATAAATGAAGTAATCTTCTCGTTTTCTTTTTTGGAATCGTCAATACTTAATTCTGGTGAGATGACGATCATGCTCTCATAGTTTTTTAACACATTTCCTCCTTTGGTCTATCGATTCTGAGAATTTAATTCACCTTCGTTCCCTCTTTTAAAAAGAGAGGGATGACTTCAATTTCCCTTCTCTTTGCAAGAGAAGGGATTAAGGGATGAGTTGATCAATTTTCTCAGAATAGGATTTTCTCAATTTGCTGTAAGTATCCAGCAAATCTTTAAAATCGCCCTTTATATATTCATTTAATAATGTTTCCGTAAATCCTGAAATAACTTTTAATATTTCCTGTTCACTTTTTGAAAAATCGGATAAAACATAATTCGAAAGAATTTCGTTTTCCGGTGAACCTACTCCAATTCTTAATCTATTGAACTTATCTGTTCCCAAAGCTTCTGCAATGGAAATCAGCCCGTTATGTCCTCCGAAACCTCCATCCTGCCTGATTCTGATCTCTCCAATCGGAAGATAGATGTCATCTACAATGATTAGAATATCATCGACTTTATATTTTGTAAGGATCGATGTAACAGCATTTCCGCTGTTGTTCATATAAGTTTTCGGTTTTACATAAAGAACATCGTTATCCTTAACAAAATCATACAAAAGTCTTTTTCGGAATGTGAAACCTTTCATTTTAACATGGTTTTCAATTACTTGAAAACCAATATTATGTCTATTGTTCCGATATTTTTTACCGGGATTTCCCAGCCCGATTATCAATCTCATTAAGTTGATTATTCTTTAGACGATCTTTCTTCAGAAGATTCTTCCTCAGTTTTCTCTTTTTCAGATTCTTCACCTTCGGCAGCTTCTTCCTCAGGAGTAACCTCTTCTTCTTTTTTCGGAGCTCGAACAGCTATTAATGGTGTATCTCCCGGTAATTCCGTATGCACATTGACCAGCTCGATATCAGTTAGATGGATTGTTTCTCCAATATTCAGTTCGGAAACATCGATCTCAATATTTTCCGGAATATCCTTCGGTAAGCATGAAACTTCTATTTTTCTCATTAGAACTTCTAACAAACCGCCAGCCTGTTCACCTTGTGAATGACCTTTAGTTTTGATTGGAACATTAACAGTTATTGTTTTTCCTTTATGAATTTTAAGAAAATCCAGGTGTACAAATTCTCTTGATACCGGATGAACCTGCCTTTCTTTTATAATTGTCTGGTATTCTTTTCCATTCAAAGTAATATCAAAAAAAGATATTTCACCGATTGTTTTATTATATTCCTTCAAAAAAGGAATTTTAGGTAAGGAAATTCTCATACCCTCTTTTCCTTCTCCGTAAATGATCCCTGGTATAAATCCCTCTTTACGCAAAGCGTTAAGATCAGATTTTTTACCTTTATCTCTCTCGATTGCTTCTATTTTTACATTCATTTTTCCTCCGTTGTAATCCCATTTTTTAAGTAGAACATCTATCTAAATAAGATACTTAGTGATTCTTCAATATGAATTTTTTTTATGGCAGTTGCTAAAAGTTCAGCAATTGAAATCTGAACAATTTTTTTACATTGTTTTTTCTCTTTTGATAGGGGTATGGAGTCCGTAATATAAATTTTTTCGATTGGTGAATCAACAATTCTTTCGATGGCATTTCCGGAAAGAATTCCATGAGAACAACCAGCAAAAACTTTTTTTGCTCCAAGCTTCATCAAAACATCTGCTATTTTTGTAAGACTTCCTGCAGTATCAACAATATCATCAAAAAGAATAGCTATTTTTCCTTTTACATCACCGATAACATTTAAAATTTCCGCTTTATCTATATTGCCGATCCGTCGTTTATCTCCGATCGCTAAATTGCAATTCAGTTTTTTTGCTAATTCCCGAGCTCGATTTGTTCCTCCGGCATCAGGAGATACGATCACGGCATTTTCTGTATCCAAATTGTTCTTGAAATACCTGGAAAAAATTGGTAATGCCGAGAGATGATCAACAGGAATATTAAAAAAACCTTGTATTTGCTCGGAATGAAGATCCATACTGACGATTCTGCTTGCTCCGGCTGTTGTTAAAAGATCTGCAACCAGTTTTGCAGTAATGGGTACTCTCGGTTGATCTTTTTTATCTGATCTTCCATAACTGAAATATGGGATGACACAATTAATTTTCTGTGCTGAAGCTCTTTTTAGAGCGTCGATCATGATCAACAATTCCATTAAATTATCATTAACAGGATAGCAGGTTGGTTGGACAATAAAAGTATCGGAACCACGCACATTTTCGTTTATCTTCACGAAAGTGTTGTCGTTGGAGAATTTGAAAGTTTCGGAATCTCCAAGTGGAATACCGGCATGTTTTGCTACTTCAACTGCTAATTTTTTATTAGAATTGCCTGTAAAGATTTTTAACTTTGAGTACATACTGATAGCTAAATTTCTCCTTTATCCTCGGATGAACTTTCCATTTCTTCATCATTTTTGGATTCAACAGCACTTAATGCTTCCTGAAGAACCTCTTTATATTTTTTTATAACGATCTGTTCTATCTGATTTCTTGTTTCAGTATTTATAGGATGAGCAATATCGCGATACTCACCGTTACTGACCCTTCGACTTGGCATAGCCACAAATAATCCATTTTCTCCTTCGATAACTTTGATGTTTCTAACAATGAAAGCATCATCAATAACAATGTTAACAAAAGCTTTCAACTGATTGCTTTCCCTGATAAATACTTTTACATCTGTAATGTTCATTTTGTTCTCCTTTTTGTTTTTGTGATTGTATTCCAATATTTTTTTTCGGTATAATGATCTGAATTTATTTTTGCATTTTTATGATCTTTAAAAAAACCGATAACTGTTGCTCCACTACCTGAAAGTATCGCATTTTCTGCCCCATTGTTTTTTAGATGAGTTATGATGTTTTGAATTTCAGGATATTTTTGACAGATCTTTTTTTCCAGACTGTTAAAACAAAGAGTCTTATTTTTTGATTTTAAAAGTTGTTTCCAGTCAGGATTTTCTTTTTCAGGAATTTCAACAATTTCATAAGCTTCTTTGCTGGAAATGGCAAATCCCGGATTAACCAATAAAATATTATTGAAATTCATATCATCTACCGGAGTGATTTTTTCTCCTCTTCCTTCACCAAGAGCACAACCACCAGTCAAGAAAAAATTTATATCACTGCCAAATTCAGAAGCGATATTATTGATTTCGACATCGGACATCTGTAAATTCCATAATTTTTGAAGAGCAAGGATCGTCTGAGCACCATTACTGCTTCCACCTCCTAAACCAGCTGAAACAGGAATATTTTTATTCAATACAACTTCTACACCTTTATTCACATTATGCTTTTTCTGTATAAAGAACGCTATTTGATATATAAGATTTTTTTCATTACTAAGAAAATCTTTGTTGCACAAAATCCTGATATCTTTATTTTCTGTCAAAAAAAAATCTATCGAATCGAAAAGGTCGATTTCAGAAAAAATTGTCCGGATTTGATGAAACTTATCACTCCTTTTAGCGATTACATCAAGAAATAGATTTATTTTTGCGTGAGATTTTCGGCATTCGTTTGCTTTCTTCTTCTTCTCTTCCATAATAGTAATAATAATAGTAGTTATATTCATAACTGCTGTAATATTTATGAGGTTGAACGCCGTTAATAATAGCTCCGGTAATATTTACATCTATATTGGTTAAAAGTTCTTTAGCTCTTTTGATAACCTGCTTATCTGCCATTGATACCCTGACAACTAAAAGCAGAATATCAACTTTATTCGCCAGGATCATGGTGTCTGTAACAGCGATTGCCGGAGGAGAATCAAGAAGTATCCAATCATATTTTTCTTTCAGAATATCCAAGACTTCATCCATTCTGTGAGAAGCTAAAAGCTCGGAAGGATTAGGAGGGATATAACCACTGGTAATAAGATCAAGGCTCGGAACTCTTGATTTTTTAATAAATCTCTCAATTTTCGTTGATTTATCAACAAGAAAATCACTTACTCCCATTTCTTTATCTTGACCGAACAAAGTATGAACAACAGGTCTTCGTAAATCAAGATCGACGAGGATAACCTTCTCATCCATTTGCGCTAAAGCAATTGCTAAATTTGATAAAGCTGTAGATTTACCTTCTTTAGGACCAGAGCTTGTAATTAAGATTGTCATCGGTTTTTTTTCTTTTCTTTTCGCGACAATATTAGTTCTTAGTATCCTGAATGATTCTGAAACTGAAGATTTCGGAGCGTAATGGGTAATCAATCTTGATTCTATTTGCTGCCGGATAATTTTCAATTTATCTTCGTCCGTATCTTCGCTGTCAGTCATCATTTTTTCAATATGATCAATATCTGATTCATAAACATGAATAAAAGGAATTGTTCCTAATAAGGGTAAAGCAACAAACTTGCGGACATCATCAAAAGTTCTGATCTTTGAATCTAAAGCATGCATTAATAAGGCCATTCCAACGCCTAAAGCCATTCCTAATACAATAGAAATCATCAAATTCAGTTTTTTATTAGGTTTAATTGGTTTGGTTGGAATTTGTGCTTCTTCGACAATTCTTACATTACCAATTTTGGATTTTTCTGCAATTTTTGCATCTTCATATTTTTCTGTTAACATCGAATAAATCTTATCATTTATTTCAAAATTTCGTTGAAGACGAGCAAGTTCGATTTCAGTATCAGGA
>DRTC01000141.1 GCA_011372345.1 Candidatus Cloacimonadota bacterium | reverse complement strand
TCTCATAAGAAATCATATCATCAGGTATTTTATATTTTGTTTTTTTTACGGTTTGTAATTTTAAGCCCGTTTTACAAACATATTTGGTAAAATTCAAGTCTATCTCAAAAAGTTTTTCCAACAATTTCCAATCTTCAAGAAGCGGAATTGAACCTCCAAAATCTTTACGCAACCAATGTCCGACTGTATGTTTATATTCTTTCGAGAATAGTTCGGTGAATGCTTTTTTGGAAAGATGATTTTTTTTGCGGATATAATTCAAATAGTCAGCAACGATTTTTTGATCAACAGGATAAAGTCTTTGTCTTGAGAAATATTCATCTTCAACGGAACTTCGTGCTCCGGGAGATGCTCCCCAGTTTTTGCGCTCGATTTCTCTAAATTTTCCATTATAATTCTTATTATGATTTTCAGTTTTGATTTCCGAATAATCCGATTTAGAATTTTTAACCTTTCTTACTAAAGGTATGAATTCTTTTTTTTCACTGACTTTAAGTATACCGTTTATTTTCAGAAAATTTAAATTATCAATCAAACTTTCTTCATCATTTATGATAAATTCTTTTGTTATTACCCGGTCTGCCCAATAAACTTTAACATATTTCGGTAATCCAATCTTATAAAATTCGAGAATAGAAATTATTTTTCCTTCTTTTCTGATTTTCGAAAAATTATCTACAACTTTATATCCAAGATATTCTTTTTTGTAATTTTTTACTTCTTTAGATTTGTGATTTAATTTAAGATTTTTATAATTAAACAAATACTTTTCCTTTTTTGTATCCTGAACAACCATAAAGATTGGAAACCATTTGCGTTCGTTCTCACATACTAACATATTCCTTATTATCCAACTTTTCTTATTAATTTGTGAAATATTATAGATATCCTCTATTGAAAAATCTCTCAAACCAATAAACAAAAGTTCATTTTTAGGAAAACTTCTGATGATTGATTTTGTAAGTATAGTTTTTAGATATGAATTAAATTCGGTTCTGTTTTCTGCAATACTAACAGTTTCGATATTATCATACTCTGAATAATCATTATTTAATACAAAATTTTCTTCAAGGATTTGATATTCATAATTCAGATACGGATATTCTTTAACATCGATACTTAATAATCCGGTTCTTTGTTTGATAATTTCGATGTAATCTTTATTATACTCTATCATTACACCTTTCACTTCATTTTTAGAAAATAATGAATTATTCTTATCGTTAATAACTTTAAGAGTTGTTCCGCTACCAGCAAAAGGATCAAGAATTGTATAATCTTTATTGATAATTGTCATTTCTAATAATGAAGAAACTAACTTTTCAGGATAGACAGCGATATGATTATATGAAGTAGGCTGCAGATTTATTTTCAAAATATTTGAATAATCCTGATTTTTTATTTGGTAATCTCTAAAATGATTTTCCTTCTTTTTTGATAAAGCAAAAACAGGTTCATACGAATTCGCAAAACGATTTTTAACGCTCGATGGAAGATGGTTCGGTTTATACCAGATGAGCGTATCATTTATTATCCATCCATCCTGCTGCATAAAAAAAGCTAATTTATAAGGTATCAATCCAATCGGTGTATTTCCATATTTTTTTAGATATTTATCACCGATATTTAGAAAGAAAACACCTTTATCGGTTAACTTTTGTTTGAGGAGATGGAAAATAAAAACTAATTTTGAAATAAATTCGAGAGATGTTTTTTCATTTCCGATTTGTTCATCAAAACCATAATTGCGTTTAGCCCAATAAGGTGGTGAAGTTATAGCAACATCGATTGAATTGTCTGGAATATTTTTTAAAGCAGCATAAACATCTGCATTGATAATTTTATGATTCATCTTGGATATTAATTAATTCTGTAATATTCTCTTTTACATCTTCACTTGTATAAATTATTCTAATCCTTGATGGTTTATCTTCAAGTAATTTGAATTTGTTTTCTTTTGAAAAATTATAACGAAATCCTTTCCCAGAATACCCGGTTTTTCCAGTATTAACAATAACATTTCCGTAAACATCTGTTAATTCACCATTTGGGACTGAAATCAGAAGAATCGCTTTTATTTCGATATTAGTTTCTGAAATATCATAAATTATATTAATGAAATAAGTTAAACATATTTTGTTTTGATAGGAATACTTTGGTGGTAGATTTACTTGATAATCGAATCCATCCGGTTTGTAACTTGTTTGATTTGCTCCAATCGGAATTTTTCCTTTATAATCTGTTTCGTTATCTAATTTAGCAGTTTTAATATCGATATGAATAAATGAGTTATATAGTTCAAAAAACATATCCGAACCAATAGGTGACGGGTTTGGAGTGCCAAATTGATTAAAAAGCCAGTAATAAATCCTTTCCGCTCCTCGAGAAAAATCGGAGTTCTTATCTGCGCTATGATCGAACGCTTCGAACCAATCATCTTTTATTTTATCTTTTGATTTTAGTCCTTCGATCATTTTTTCCATATCTTGTTTCAGCATAAATTCAATTTGATTCAAATAATGATTTTCCCAGAATTCAATATCTTTTTTGTTCATTGTTCCTCCAATTTAAAAACAAAATATTTTACTTTTATATTTTTGAAAAGTCTTTTAAACATTACAAAGATAATGGAAGTTCATTTCTCAATTAACTTGAGATAAGTCTTTCATCCGTGAAAATCAGTTCAATCCGTGTCATCCGTGTTCTATCACAGCTCAAATTTCTTCAGTTTCTCCGGCACATTTTCCGGAGTGATCACATCTTCCAGTTTCTCTGCTCTGCGGATTATTTCCATTGTTCCGTCTTCCATTATCATCAAAACAGCAGGACGATAGCGGATGAACTGCATCCATTGCGTTACATTATAAGCAGCCATCGGAGAGAGGATCAATCTTGCGCCGCGCGTTAATGGCGGCAGATAAGCATTTTCCAGAACCACATCGATATTCATACAAAGCGGTCCGTAAACAACGCAATTCTCATAAGAACCGGTGATCGGTCTGTCGGTTTCAACTTTGTAATTATACCAAGTGGAAGTATAAAGAAAATTCACTCCGGCATCGATGATGTAGCTTTTCAGTCCGCCCGGAAGTCTTTTCACAGCATCGACGGTTGTTATCAAATAGCCTGCTTCATCGATCAAAGCACGACCGGTTTCCATATAAACTGTCGGATATTCGTCGGGAGAAAGTTCGGATAAAAGCGTGTTGCTGATCGCTTCTACGAATTCTTCGAGCGGAGGAACGGCAACT
>DRTC01000140.1 GCA_011372345.1 Candidatus Cloacimonadota bacterium | reverse complement strand
TTGCAGAAACACCCTGGGGTGGTTTCAAGGAATCGGGTATTGGGCGGACTCACGGAAAAATTGGCTTTGATGAAATGACACAGCCGCAGGTCATAGTGAATGATATCCTTCCTTTTGCACGAAAGAATATCTGGTGGCATCCTTATAGCAAGAAAGTGTATGATGGTTTGAAAGGAATTATTCAGGCATTATATGGCACAAACATGAAAATGATGATGACTGGCTGGAAGAATTTATTGAAGATCGTGCATCGATATTTTACGGTGGAGTGAAAGAATTAAGGAAAAATCAAAACATTTTCAAGTTAAAATTGGTTAAAAGTACTCCGAAACTCGTTTAAGTTTTCCTTACTCCTCTTCCGGCTCCAGATAAACAGTTCGGTAACTCAGCTTGCCATCCTTAAATTCATATATCCGGAAAGTCGGCTGCCTGCCCCATTTTGTTGTTACAGAAGCACATACATAAAGCGGTACAACTCCCAGCCAGTGATGTTCATCACGATGAAAATGACCAGCCAGAACAGCTTTCACGTTATACTTATTCAATAAAGAAATCCATTCACTTCTGTCTGGTTCTTTCCAGCCATCATGCATTTGGTTAAGATAAAAATCTTCCACGGATGGAATGTGATGAAAGAGGATTACTGGCATATCACCTGCTTCTATCAATTCAGTTTCCAGTTCGGGTAAGGGGTCGTAATCCTGCATCGGAAAATCCCAGGCAAGCGGATTGGAAAAAATCCCGATGAATTTAACTCCCATAACCTCTTCGTCGACCATAAGAGGACCAAAATTCTCTTCAAATATACTAGTGGATGTTTGCATACTTTTTTTGCGGATATCATGATTTCCAGCAACATACAGAACAGGCATTTCCAATTGAGTGAAAAGCTCTTTTGCATTTGTTAGAACCGAATCCTGCTGAAGTGGATATTGCACAATATCTCCGGTATGCAAAACTATTTCGATCTTCATCGGGAGATCATTTATCATGTCAATTAACTTTTGAGTGAACTCAGAGTTGTTTCCTGTGCCCAGGTGAGTGTCTGTGATCTGAACGAAATAGAAAGAATCATTTGTGTCTTGAGCTGATAAGGTTAATGTAATAAGGAGTAAAAAAATGAATACAAAATTTTTTCTTTTCATAATTATTCCTGATAAATTTTGATTTTGGAAAAATAAAATTCTACAAAATCGTGTCAAATTAATAATGGAAATAATTTTTACATGCTATACAATCAAAAAGCCAGGCAGATATTTTCTGGGATTATCGTTTACTAAATATTACAGGGTGTAAAAATAATCGGCATTGGTCTCATGCTAGATTCATTCCTTCCCATAAGCTATCAATATATGTTTCCGCAACAAATTAACATGTTTAATAAATTTTTGATAGCATACTGGATTTAAAACAATTCTTGACAAATATTGTTCTTTAAAGGATTGTTGTCCCCAATATGAACAAGAGCATCAATTATTAAAGAAATGGTTAGTAAATGGCGAATATTTTATTGGGACCTTAATGTAAAGATGA
>DRTC01000139.1 GCA_011372345.1 Candidatus Cloacimonadota bacterium | reverse complement strand
TTTTAAAATCAATAAAATAATTTTGTTTGTAAAGAATTTTTTCCGAAATATGTGTCAAGCACGATTTTTTTAAAAACTTTTCTCTTTTTAGTAAAAATGAACTAGGAAAATTTGTAAATAATTTATAATTTTGAAATCTGTTGACAGAATAATATCGAAAAAATTAAGGGAAACATAGCTTGAATTAGAGAGATAAAATCAAATTTACTGTCTAATTTTCGTAAAATCATTAGAGGAGAAAAAATGAACATTTATGTAGGAAATGTCCCTTTTCGGATGTCGGAAGAGGAATTGAAAAATCTGTTTGCTGAATTCGGTACTGTAGAAAGTGCAAGGATAATCACAGATAGAGATTCAGGTCGTTCAAAAGGTTTTGGATTTGTTGAAATGACTGATAATGAAGCAGGTCTGGCTGCCATTGAAAATCTTAATGGCAAAGAAATTAATGATAGAGAACTCAGGGTTAATGAAGCAAGACCCAAAGAAGATCGTCCTCGCAGGAGACAACGATATTAGAAGCATTCAAATGTGTTTTCATTGATCATTTATGCACGATCGTTGAGGAAGTTTTCAAAGAGGAGGTTTTCAAAGCAGAACTGTTAATTTTTCGTAAATAATTTCTTTAAAACTAATAACCTTTCAAATTTAATTTCACATATTTATTGTGTTGGAATTTCAAAGCTTTTATTCTCTAACCAACTTCGCTCTGTTTCGACTGAAACACACAGGAAAATATTCAAATTTTCTGTGTGTTTCAGTATTCGTAAGATAAAATGCAGGATATTTTAAAAAACGATTTTTTTGAAAATGAAAGTTTTTCAAATCTGATAAATAATAGTTTTTTAAACCTTCAAGGTTTGACAAACCTTGAAGGTTTGAATCACTGAATTTTCAGATTGCCGGATACATAATTCAGATTTTTATCAAACATATCTGACAAATTCCAATTTCACCTGCTCTGACCTGAAAGGTTCTATCTTTGAAAATACTAATCTGGAGAATGCCAATTTCCAAAACGCAAAAAATTACTCGATAAATCCTCTGAATAATAAGATCGAAAAAGCGAAATTTTCTATGCCGGAAGTTGTTTCTCTTTTAAATCATTTAGGAATAAGGATCGAATATTGACGATGAGAGAAAAAAGAGAATATTGAACAGCGAATGATGAAAAATGAATAAATACGGAAAGAAGGAAGGATGAACGAAAAAGAATTGCTTCTCGCATACTGTGGTCTTTATTGTGGAGATTGTGCAGGATATGCTGGAGAAATCGCAGAAAAAGCAAAAGAATTAATTAATACCTAACATTTCCCACTTCATTTTAGTTGGAAAAAGTAGTATTATTAAAGGAGTTGAGATAAAATATGACTTTGAATTTCAATTTTTTGATAGTACCTAACTTCAATGTTAAAAACATTAACCATCGAATTTATTCGATGGGAAGAGATTACTTATACATTCTGACTTCAGATACAGCGATGGAAATCTGGTTTTCTGGAATAAAGGAGATACTGCTTTTATCGAAGTAAACGGAAAAAAAGTTCACGAGAATTGTGAACTCAAAAAAGGCAACTAACTTAAATCAATCAAATATCCAAACCTTTAAGATCAAGGTCGAGATCATCATAGTCATTGATATCTTCGCCTTCATCATCCATATCGTCACGCATCCAATCCGGACAGAAGATCAAGTCTTCAGTCGCATCCCAACCATCTACATTTTTCAATCCAAATCTATTCAACAATTCTTCTTCCCAGAGTGAATAGCGAATTTTATCACCCTCGATATCATAGACCAGAACAGGTTTATGGTATTTTCGTAAAATAAAAGGATTCTCCACCAAGTCGTAGAATTCTTTGATTCTCTCTTTATCAGTTTCTTTCCGCATCATTTTCCTCTCCTTTAAAAAAAATCCATAATTTATTGACCTTTTTCTCTTTGGAAAATTACTCGTCCACAAATGTAATAATAGGATAGAATGTCAAATAAAATGAAAAAATATTTTTCCGTTTTGTTTATTTTTGGATTTGCTGCTTTTTTGACGGCTTTTGAACCGCAGGCAAAAGATTTCATAACTGACTATCAATATGAACTTTATAACTCCTGGATCAGGAAATGGGATTTTAAAATTAATTTCCCTTCAGTGATTACCCGGGAGAAAATTTCCAAGCAATTTCAAAGTAAAAGTAAAAAATCAATACATGTTGAATACTTATGGAAGGATTGGAAAATTTTTGAACAACGGGAAATACTCCCCTTTTCAGATTTTTTTAAATCTCCTGAATTAGGAGTTTATACAAGTTTTCTCGAGGATTTTGTTTACCGTTTGAATAGCGATGATTTTATTTTTCTGGAAGATTTCATTGACTTTTCCCAAATCTCATTTTTATATTCAAATCAGAATGATATAACTGCTTTAACATCGCTTTTTAAGAATTATCAGACCGATAGATTTAATGTGAACAAAATCGAATCATTTTCAAGAAAAGAAAGATTTGGAGTAAGAATTTATTCAGATGAAGAAGACATCCTGGAATTTTTATTTCCACAATCAGAAATATTAAGACAATTGCTTAAAGAACAGAAAAAAATCGAAGCAGAAAAGTTCATTAAACCGAAACCTCGGAAAAAAGAAAAAGGTTTCCCGGAAATTAAAACAAAAATCATTCCTGAAATTGAAGATAAAATTTATAAAAGACCAATATCAGAACTTTCTCTGGAAGAATATATCAGCAATTATTATGAGAAAAAACAGACCAAGGAATTGCTTCATAATAAAATCAAAAATGTAAACTCGTTTTTAAAAAAAGAATTTCCAAATCATCATATCCAAATTCTTGGAGGAAAATATTTTTTGACAAAACCACCTTTTAGGGATAATTTCTCTGCTGATATTTCCTGCTCTGAACAAGAGACAAAAGATGGAATAAATATTGTTCCGGATACTTATTTTGAAATGTCGGGAAAACAGGTTCGCTTGAAAACAAACGATACGATCGATCTATCCGATTTAACAGATGAAGAGACAGAAAACATAGCTCCCTTTCTGGCTCAACTTATTTATGAACATAGAACGATTGGAACGAGATTGTTGAATTTTTTCTTAATTCACGATGGAGTCCCGACCACTCTTGTTGTAAACGGAAAATCGCGCGAATTATATGAAATCTATTCTTATGCAAATCTTCTGTTGATGCTGAATTATTTCTGGAAAGAAAGGAATGTTTATTTTGATCTGCAAGATGTTAAAAAAGTGAATGGTTACATAGAATTCAAGGGTTATTTGATCGCAGATGATCCGCAAACTGAAACTTATGATATGGCTGAAATCCGTTATCATCTCGATAAAAATTATAAGATCGATCTGATCATGATGTTCTTGTATCCCGAAACAGAAAAATAATAATTTCGAGTCGTAAGGAACGACGACTCGAAACCGGATACGCTAATTCATCAATCCGATCTTTATTTCGACTCGTCGCTTTACTTACGAGTCGAATAAATTCACTTTGCGTCTTCGCGTCTCTGCGGTAAAAAAGGGAAATATGAAAATTTTTGAAACTCATGCTCATCTCAATTTTAAAGATTTTAACAAAGATAGAGTTGAATTAATAAAGAGATGCTTCCAGTCAGGGATCGAATACATCATTAATATTGGTTTGGACAAAGAGACTTCGGAAGCAAGTATCAAATTATCAGAAGAATACGAACAGATTTATGCGACCGTCGGTTATCATCCACACGATGCGGAGAAGTTTGATAAAGCTGTTGTTTTAAAGCTGGCAAAACATCCGAAAGTTGTTGCTGTCGGGGAAACCGGATTGGATTTTTATCGCAATCTTTCTCCACAGGAAATTCAGAAAAAGGTTTTTTCTGAACAGATTCAGATCGCAATGGATATGAATTTACCTCTGGTTATACATGATCGTGATGCACATGAAGAATGCCTGCAAATCCTGGAAAAATTCAATCCCCCAAAAGTTGTTTTCCATTGTTTTTCAGGAGATGAAATCTTTGCTGAAAAAATCATTGCTCATGATTGGTTCATTTCATTTACTGGCTCGATAACTTATAAGAAAAGCATTCTGGAAAATGTTATCAGAATGGTTCCTGAAGACAGATTTTTCATTGAAACGGATTCTCCGTTTTTAAGTCCAGTTCCTAACAGAGGAAAAAGAAATTCTCCTCTGAATCTGCACTATATCACAGAGAAAATCGCTGAGATCCGAAGAATCTCTCCCAGACAGGTTGCAGATATTACCTTCCGAAATGCTCAAAAATTCTTCTTGAAAAGTTGATTGGGATTTAATCCCAATCTGAATTACGATAACAAGTTAGAAAAAAAACTTGTAAGAAAAAAAGAGTTTTATTTTTTTGCCCCAATCAATATAAATCAGGAGGAAAAATGGCTGTAGTAATAGATCAAGAAACTTGTACAGGTTGCGGAGCATGTATTGAAACATGTCCGGTAGAAGCTCTCACAATGGTCGATGACAAAGCAAAAGTTGATGAAGAAACATGTGTTGACTGTGGTGCATGTCTGGAAGCTTGTCCGGTTGAGGCAATTTCTTTATAAACAATCACTCAGGATTTGATGCCGGTAAGGACATGAACCTTACCGGTTTTTTTGTATGTCTAAATATTTAATAACATCATATTTATTCTTTTATTGACTTGCAAAAACATTCTAAAAAATTCGGACAAAATAAAATATCCATAGAAAAGAAGAAAATATGAGGTTGATGGGATTCATTTATTCTTTGCTTGACAGTTTACAACTGGAAAAAAAAGTAAATCATATTTTTTATATTTACCATACTGAAATTATATTGAGTTTAATATTATGGAAAATTGCTATTTTGTCATAGATATTGGAAATACTCATATCGTTATGGGTGTTTATCAGCAAAATAAATTAATCCATTCCTGGAGATTTGGTACTGATAACTTCCGAACTGAAGATGAATATTTCGCTATGATTAAACTCTTATTTTTGGAAAAATCTTTTGATCTGCATAATATAAAAAAAATAGCACTCGCTTCTGTTGTTCCGGAACTGACCCATGTTTACTCTCATCTAATTAAAAAATATCTGAAATGCCCTTTGATCAAGGTTGATGCATATTCGAATCTCGGTTTGAATTTTCCTATGAAAGATCCTGGTTTTATCGGCGCAGACCTGATCGTTAATGCTTTTGCAGCTAGAGAATTTTATCAGACGAATTGCATCATCTGTGATTTTGGAACAGCCACAACTATTCAACTGATCGGGAAAGACGGTCATTTTTATGGAACTGTAATTTCTCCCGGAGTAATAACCTCCTCTTCCAATTTGATAAAGAAAGCATCTCTTTTATCGGATATTCGACTTGTTTCACCAAAAAATATTCTGGGAACAACTACAAAAGATGCTCTATTATCAGGAATTTTAACAGGAAATGCATTGATGATCGATGGATTTATAAGAGAAATTCGTTCAGCATATAAAAAACTTGGAGAAATTAAAGCAATTGCTACCGGTGGTATTTCCGACCTGATCTGCAAAAACTCAAAAGAGATCGATATAATAGATAAAGAGCTGACTCTTAACGGGCTTAATTATATTTGCCGGATTTTATAAATAAATGCTGAAAAAAATATTCCTTTTTCTTATCCTGTTTTTGCTGTATTCAATATCATCTGCTTTGATATCATTACCTCCTTTATACCTGCAAGGTGTTCCTCATCTGGAATATAATGAAATAAATATTTTTAAATTGCAGAAAGGATTCTCAATTTCCCGCGATAACGCCTTGTTCCTTGCAAATTTCAATCCTCTGACTACTAAAGAAGTAGATTATGATAACCGACTCGTGAAATTAACTTACAGATTCAATGACGAAGATAATATCTATCCGCCAATCTATCTTTCACTTGATAGATATCTTGAAAATAATTTTACTGGAATTTTTCATTTTTTCCTGGAAACTAAAAGCAAAGACCTTCTCAAGCAGGACGACAGAACAGAGGGACAGGGTTTAATTCCGGAAATCGTAATTAAACTTCCTCCTGCTGCTCGCACAAAAGTTGTTGATACAATCTTTGGTGTAAAAGACGGACAAGCAGGTAGATTAAGTCTTGATGGCAGTCAGAAATTGACATTTTCCGGCAGCAGCACCAAAAGAAAGAATATGACCCAATATGAGAATGATAATGAAAGCAAGCAATTTGATCTGCAAATGCGGCAGGATTTGAACTTGAGATTAAGAGGTACGATTGGAGATAAAATTCATGTAAGTGTTGATCAGCATTCTTCATCAGAAGACGAAATCCTGCCTGAACCGGGTGATATTAAAATAAACTATGAAGGTTATGATGACGAAGTCGTGAAAACTATCGATGCCGGTAATATCTCTCTTTCTTTGACCGGTTCGAGTTTCAGTTCTCCGGCATCTTCGGAAGGATTATTCGGTGTTAGAAGCGAGATGGAATTTGGTAGTTTAAAATTAAAAACTTTCATCGCTAAAAACGAGACTAAAAAAAGTACTCAAAAATGGACTGGTAACACACAGGCAGATTCCAGCGATGTTAAAACTAAAGATTATGTCATGCGTACACATTATTTTATTGCTGATCCATATTTACTTTATGAATTATATACAGAGGTTGATATAGTTTCTGACGGTCTTCCTGAAGGTTGGGCAAATAATGCGATCAAAACAGCTTCCGATGGTTCCTGGTACATTTCCAATTCAGGTCAAAATCTATTACCTCAGGAAGGAACAATTCATTTATTTCTTGATAATACAAATGCCAGTGAAGTCATCGGGAAAACCGATGGTATTGAAATCGATCATCCGGAAAAAGTATATCTATTCGAGCCTTTAATAGAAGGAACAGATTATTCTGTGGATTATGACAGCGGAATCATTATCATGAATATGAATATCGATAAAAAATATACGATCGGTATTGCCTATACTCAGCATGACGGAACAGTGATCGGAGATTATACATCTTCACCTGTGGAAGTAAAATTGCTCCGTAAAAGCAATCAGGATTATGAAACTGTCAGTGATCAACCCTATTGGAAATTACAGGTTAGAAATATTTATTATAGTTCAAAAATGGAAGGTGTGAAAAATGATGGTTTCGGCATCGATGTTTTTAATTTGAATGCAGATAACACCAAGAATTTCTTTGTTCCTGATTCCATAGACACAGGTTCCATGGGTAGAATAACTTATAATGATTATTTGAGATTAGACAGCAATGGTGATGTTAAAATAAACGGTGATGATGCAACGATAAATCTTTCTTCCGGTCATGTGATCTTTCCGTTTATCGAACCGTTCAATCCACTTGGAGAACCGATCATTTACCAGGAAGATATCAGCAATATCGGTTATGAAGACTTTTTTATTTATATGGGAATAAAAGGCAAGATCGGACGGGATATAATCGAACTCGGACAAATGGGGCTCTTACCTGGAAGTGTTGTTATTAAGATCGGTCCTAAATCAAATCAGAGAACTTTAAAAGAAAACACCGACTACATTGTAGATTACGATTTTGGAACTATAACCATGTTAACTGCAGAAGGAAAAGATGCAGAAGTTGAAATTGAAATATCCTACCAGTTCAAACCTCTTTTTTCAGTCGAAAGTAAAACCCTGATGGGACTCAGGGCAGATATGCAGTTCAATGAAAATTTGGAGATAGGTGGGACATTTCTTTACCAAGCAGAGAAAGTTTCCGAAGAGAGACCAAAGATCGGTAGTGAGAACAGAAGTATTATTCTGGCAGATTTTGATGGTAGGATCGAGTATGAAGCTCCGTTTCTGACGAAAATCGTAGATTGGCTTCCTTTAATAAAAACCGATGAAGATTCGAGGATGAGTTTGAATGGTGAATTTGCCATGAGTTTACCAAGAATTTGGGGAAATCCCAAACAATCTGATATTAAAGAAGCTTATGTTGATGATATGGAATCTATCCTCGAATCATTTCCTTTGGGAGTGACCAGGAAATCATGGGTTTACGGAAGTAAACCGTATGATATTAATTTTGGAAAAGCGGCAATTAACTGGTATAATCCCACAAATATCCTGGCAAGAGAAGTTTATGATAACCTGACAGCAGAAGAAGAAAAGGAAAAAATAAGCGTTCTGACCTGTAAGATCAAACCTCCTCAAATTGGAAATCCCGGTTTTGAGAATAAATACTGGGCAGGTTTAATGAAATATGTCGGGAATCAATTGGATTTTTCCAAGAAGAAATATTTTGAAGTTTTGGTGAAAGTTGATGATAATTACTCGACAGATGTGGTCATGCATCTCGATCTGGGGGACATAAACGAAGATTTTTATACCGAATATGGTGGTGAAGGTGTCCTCAATATGGAAGACGGATTGTATGGCGGAGATAAAGATGGACGACTGGATGGAGAAGAGGATGTCGGACTTGATATGATCAGAAATGGAGATCCTGGAGATGATCCTTTTGATGATTTTAATAATGATAAAGACTCGTTAGGGGATTATCCAAACATAAATAGTACAGAACGGAATAGCGATCTCGATACGGAAGACCTTGATAATAATGGATCACTGAATGATCTCGATGTTTATCTTGAATATTCTCTTTCTCTTCAGGATACGAGCTCTTCCTATCTGCAGAGTGAGTTCAATGGTTGGAAATTATATCGTATTCCTTTGAACGATGCAGATAATTACAGAATAGTTTCCAATGAAGGCGGAAGATATCCAAACCTTGATAAAATTAGTTATGCTCGTATCTGGTTTGAAGTAACCGATATTTCAAAAGTACAGATGGTAAATCTTGATCTGGTCGGAAATAAATGGGAAGAAGCAGCAATTAAAGATGAAGAAAACAATTATATTTCTCCTTTCGAACTGGAAAGCAACGGTGAAACCATGTTGGTCGGATTAGCTGATAATCAGAAAGATCCGCATTATACTCCCGCCCCCGGAACGCTTATAAAAAAAAGCGGGGAAATTACTTTAGAACAATCATTGATCATAGATTATGAAAATTTACAACCCGATCATGTCGGAATTGCCTTTCAAGATTTTCAGGAATCTTACAATCTGCTCGGTTACAATAAGATCAGATTTTGGATCTATCCCGAGAAACCAGCAAATTCCGGAGGAATATCCGACCTGGAACATGACTTGATCATCAGGCTCGGAGCTGATTCCCTTCTTTACTATGAAATTATTTATCCGCAAACAGCACTCGATTATGCTGATAAAATGAGTTCGAGCGGTTGGAAATCTATTGAGATTGATTTTTCCGATCTGACTTTTTTGAAAACCCGTGCCGGAGTTTCCGATAGTATTCATGTTGAAGGAGATTACAGCTGGTACCAAAAAGGTGATTATAAAATCGGAATGTTAGAGAAGAACGGTCAGCAGCCGACTTTATCCGTTATCAAACAAATTGCCCTCGGTATTCGAGCAATAGATGAATTTACCGGTCGCATTTACTTTGATGATATTCGTGTTGTTGATCCTTATGAGGATGTAGGTTACGCTGCCAGTACATCTTTTCATACCAGTTTTGCCGATTTCTCAACTCTCGATATTTCTCTGAACTGGCAGACCGATAATTTTCAGAATTCAACCACCAGAAGCGGTACATACTCGACATCTTCAAAGGAAACAACTTCTCTTACTATCAATAATAGATATAATTTACATAAATTTCTGCCTGCTGAATGGGGATTCAGTCTACCTCTTGCCTTAAGCAGAAACCAATCTCTCGGGATCCCACGCTTCAAATCAAATTCCGATATTCTTCGAGAGGACCTGACAGAAGAAGAAAAAGAAAGGGAAACAGATAAAACCTTGAGTTATAGAGCAGATTTCAGTTATGGTATGAATAAAACTCCAAAAAGCAAAATTCTGGCATATACTTTGAAAAATACTTCCATCAGAAATGTATATGCAGAATACAGCAAGACTTTAAAAGCAACAAACGCTGATACTACTTTTAAATACGGCGCGACTCATAATTATAAATTAGATCTGCCGGTTGAAAAATTAGGGATCAAACTGTTTGGAAAGAAACAGGAATACAAATTTTATTTTTTTCCGAATTCATTTGATAATACAATTACATATTTAGCGGAATTTCCACGAAGGTGGCGTTGGGAAACTTATGCTGATACAATTCCTCATTGGACTTGGGCAAGTGGGACTAATGATATTAAAACATTAAGTACAGACAGTTTCATCAAGTATGACATTTTTTCCGACATACAATCAACTTACAAACTCACTACAAAAAGAGACCTGACTTTGAAAAGCGAATGGGATAAATTCCCGCTTGGTCAGGAAAAAAACAGGACTCAAACAGTAACTCTGGGTTATGATCCAAATCATCTTGATAAAATATTTACTTTCAGGGTGGATACTGATGTTCAGTACAATGATGAGCATAAATTACTTTCTCAATCAGGAGATGAAACAGAAGATAAATTTGAGTATGAAGGTGGAGTTTCCAGAGATATATCTGGAGCAATAACTTTAAAAAACAAAGAACTTCTTTCCGGTTGGTTAGCAAAAATTGAAGCTGCCAAAAGCGAAGATGAACAAAGCCAAGATCAGGAAAACAGGAACTCGCAAGACAACGAAGATCCGCCTGATGAAGATGAAATGGAAAATAATTTGAGGTACCCTGATCCGGAAGGAAAGGATGAAGAATCCATACCGGAAAATGATCCGGATTACCCGGATCCTGAAGGAGAAGATAAAGAGTCCGTTCCCATAAATGATCCGCCTGAATTCAAGCCCGATAACCCTGATGAAGAAAAAGAAGATATTGAAGATAATGAAAATGATGATGAAAATTTTGAATCTGATGAACAGGAAGAACGATCGGGAAATGACTCCCCGCCAGATGAAGAGCAACAAGATCAACAAGACCAAGAGGATACTGAAAAAACAGGGAAGAAAAAAAGTATTAATATTTTTAAAACTTCTTTGAAATTAATTTCCAGACTCGATAATATCTCCTTCAATTATAATAATGATTATGGTACGACTTATGAAAAGAGAGAAGATAGACCTGAATTTTTATATCAACTCGGATTTCCCCATATCTTGCATGAAGATTTTGTTCATCCCGATTCAAGTGATATCAGAATGAAGGAAGTCGGTTATAGTTATGATATTTCATCAGGATATCCAATTTTAAATAATCTCACTACTACTTTCAAATATTCAAAAGACCTCTCCAAAAGATATGCCAGTGCAAGTAATATGACCATTACAACTGTTTTCCCGAATGTAACAGTTACTTTAACCGAATTCGAGAAGATCATAAAAGCCAGTTCGATCTTAACCAGTTCAAGGCTTTCCAGTAATTATGTTTATACTCACAAATTATCAGGTGTGATCGATTGGGATGATCCAACTTCAGAAGATAAATCTTATACAATGCAGCCGTTGCTTTCCTGGAATGGAAATTGGATTCATGATATTGTCAGCAGTATTTCTCTCGGTTATTCAAATTCTGAAAAAACTACTTTCTACGCACAATATAATTCCGTCAACAAATCGATAACACAATCAATAAG
>DRTC01000138.1 GCA_011372345.1 Candidatus Cloacimonadota bacterium | reverse complement strand
GGTTAAAAATGAGGTAAAAAATGTCTATATTTGAAGAACAGGAATATAATAAAAATTTAGATTGGAAGTTGTGGAAGAAACTTTTTCGATTCACGCTTCCTTACAAAAAGCAGATGATAATCATCACCGTTTTTATGCTGGGATTGGCGGGAGTCGATGTGATTTTCCCGCTGATGACCAAGTATGCCATCGATCATTTTGTGGTTCCGGCAAAAACGGAAGGACTCGGTAGATTCGGTCTTATCTATTTTGGATTGATTGTCATCCAGTCGATTAACATCTATTTCTTCATTGCACTCGCCGGAAGAGTTGAGATGGGATTGACTTATGACATCCGCAAAGCCGGATTCCAGCATCTGCAGGAACTTTCTTTCAATTATTATGATAAAACTCCGGTCGGCTGGCTGATGGCGAGAATGACTTCTGACGGACAGCGTTTGGGAGAAACCATTGCCTGGGGTTTGGTCGATTTGGTGTGGGGATTTTCGCTGATGATCGGGATTTGCATCGTGATGTTGATTATGAATTGGAAACTGGCGTTGTTGACTCTGACAGTTGTGCCGATTCTGGTTGTGATCAGCATCTATTTCCAGAAGAAAATCCTGAAAACATATCGTAAAGTTCGGAAAACTAATTCACGGATTACCGGCTCTTTTAATGAAGGAATTGCCGGAGCAAAGACGACTAAAACATTAGTTCGGGAAGAAGCGAATTTGAAGGAATTTCAGCAGCTTACGGGAAAGATGTATCGCTCATCCGTGAAAGCAGCGATCTTCTCATCCCTGTATTTGCCGGCAGTTCTGACTCTCGGCAGCATCGGAACCGGACTCGCACTCTGGAAAGGTGGAGAAGGCGTGATTATGCAAACCATAACTTACGGAACTCTGGTTGCTTTCATTTCCTACACAGTTCAGTTTTTTGAACCGCTGCGGGAACTGGCTCGTATTTTTGCGGAACTACAGAATGCTCAAGCATCAGCAGAGCGTATTTTCTCGATGATCGATGAAAAACCGGAAATTCAGGATAATTCGAAAATCACTGAAAAATTCGGTGATATTCTTAATTCCAAAACAGAGAATTGGCCTGAAATTCGTGGAAATATCTGCTTCGAGAATGTTTCCTTCAAATACAAAAAGGGCGAAAATGTGTTGGATAATTTCAATCTGGAAATCAATTCGGGAGAGACGATCGCACTCGTTGGAGAAACCGGCTCCGGCAAAAGCACGATCGTGAATCTTGCCTGCCGTTTTTATGAACCGAATTCCGGCTCAATTAAAATCGATGGAACTGATTATCGGGAAAGATCACTGCTCTGGCTGCATTCCAATCTTGGTTATGTGCTGCAAACTCCGCATCTTTTCAGCGGAACGATCAAAGACAACATTAAATACGGACGATTGAATGCCACTGATGAGGAAATCGAAATGTCTGCAAAATTGGTGAATGCACACGATTTTATAATGAAAACTGAAAACGGATATGATAGCGAAGTTGGGGAAGGCGGAAGTTTACTCTCAACCGGAGAAAAGCAGTTGATCTCCTTTGCCAGAGCTATTCTGGCGGATCCGAAGATCTTCGTTCTTGATGAAGCGACTTCATCGGTCGATACGGAAACGGAACAGAAAATTCAGGATGCGATCCACACAGTTCTGGAGAATCGCACCAGTTTCATTATTGCTCATCGGCTTTCCACAATTCGCTCCGCAGACAGGATTCTGGTGATTCAAAACGGGAAGATAACCGAGCAGGGAAATCATCACGAACTCTTGAATCTGAAAGGTTATTATCATAAACTATACACAAACCAGTTTATGGAAGAGCAGGAAGCGAAGATTTTGAATGCATAGAGACCTTGAAAACGGACTCTGCCAGAGGGATTCTCTCACTTGTCCTTTTCAATGGTTAGAGGTTAATTTGGAGAAAAACCGTTGAAAAAGTTCAGCAGGAAGAAAATACTTAAAAACTTTTTCAAGGTTAATCTGCTCCAAAAAAAGGAAAAAAGAAAAATGAAAATTCCAAATATTCAAATAGCAAAAAATATAGTAGAAGATCATTATCAAGTTGCTGTTTCCAAAATCAGCAGGTTTAATACAGGATTATGTCATTTCGTCTATGATGTAAAACTGGAAACCGGCAGGAATATTGTTATTCGTATGTCAGGTGAAAACACTTTAGATTTACTGAAGGGCGGAGTTTATTGGTTCAAGAAGATGAGTAGTAAACAACTTCCTGTTCCGGAAATAATTCACTTCGATTTTGATGGTGAATTTCCTTTCGTGATAATGGAAAAAATTGCAGGAAAGGATCTGCATTTTGTCTATGATGAACTGACCGGAAATCAAAAGAAGAAGTTGGCAAAAGAGATTATAAATATTCAAAAAACTGTTTCCGACCTGCCCAAAGCTAAAGGATTTGGTTATGCATCTTCTTATGAAGACAAAATTCTTACGGAAAATAAATCCTGGAAAGATGTGATCCGGAATTCGCTGCAAAGAAGTAGGAAACGCATCAGTCAAATTGGTGTTTGCAGTATTAAACCGGTAGAACTGCTCATCACCGGAATGGAACGATTCAATGAATATTTTTCTCGTATCGAGCCGGTTCCCTTTCTCGATGATATCACAACCAAAAATGTGAT
>DRTC01000137.1 GCA_011372345.1 Candidatus Cloacimonadota bacterium | reverse complement strand
CGGATTACCGCTTATGGCAATCCATGAAAATGCAGGAACAACCGGTTTCAGTTTCCTGAAAGTTGATTTTGCCGCCAGAAGTGCAGCTTTGGGAAATTCCTTTACTGCTCTGGCTGATGATGCCAATGCTGTATTTTATAATTCTTCCAGTTTAGCTCAGTTATCAAGACCACAAATCGCTACAACTTATATGAGTTACATCGACGATATTCAGTGTGGTTCTGTTGTTGCTGCCATTCCAATGCGTAATGGTAGAACTGTTGCTTTGTTCTCAAAATTTTTTACTGCCACGGAACCCAGGACATTGATGAATAATGGTGATTATGTCGGTACTGATGGAACATTCGGGATGTCAAATATTGTCATTGGAATAAGTGATAACCGGCTGATAATGGAAAGTTTGAATATCGGGCTGGCTCTTAAATATATCAGAGAATCTCTCGATGATAATTCTGCATCTGCTATTACTATCGATGCTTCCCTTTTACATCAGACGATCAATAAAAATATCAAAGTCGGAATTGCCCTGAAAAACCTGGGAAAACAATTAACTTATTACACATCTGATAAATATAATGAAACTTTACCAACAATGGTTACTGTCGGTTTCAAATACCAACCTACTGAAAAGCTTTTTATTTTGCTCGATATCAACAAACCATTTAAGAACGATTTTAATGGAAGTATGGGTTTGGAATATAAACTGCACAGGATGTTTTCTCTACGAACCGGTTATAAATCCAACGGCAAAGACTGGAGAACAGGTGGAGACGGCAGTACTTTTGCTGGTTTATCGTTTGGAGCAGGATTTAAACTCTACAAATTTGCAGTTGACTATGCTATTGTTTCTTATGGTGATCTTGGATATCTGAACCAGATTTCTCTGACTTATAAATTTTAATAAAATCATCACCTTTTTTGCCACAGAGACACAGAGAACACGGAGAATAATTTATAAAAATGGAAAAGGGTATTAAAATCCGTTTGATCCGTGCAAATCCGTGAGCTATTTCTCTGTGACCTCTGTGTCTCTGCGGCTAATTCTCTTTAAACTTCAGAAAACGCTCGAACAATTCTTTTGAAATTCGACCGGGTTTTCCAGCTTTTACAAAAACACCGGTAACCTGAGCAATATTACACAACTCATTCTTACTGTTATAAATTTCCTGTTTCCAGATAGCCTTTAACCTCGACATTTTGGAAATGGAAGATTTGATTATTACAGTTTCTTCCAATTCGATTCCTTTTTTGAAATCAATTTCTATATGAGTTACATAAATACTGATTCCCATTTCCCTGATCTTCCTGATTGGCAAATTCATCTGTTCCAATGCATCTGCTCTTGCTTCTTCATAAAGATGAAGATAATTAGCATTGTTCAGATGTCCGTAAATATCGCATTCATATCCGAAAATTTTGCGTTTGTAGTGCACACAATCCTCCTTTATTTACATTTATCCGGAAACCGATGAAGCGGTTGGTTTGTATTTAGATTTCTATTATTCTCACAACTGAAGTTGTGAGTTTCTTATTCCAAAATTAACATCTTCTTCGCTACTTCTCTCCCATCGATATTTAATTTATAAAAATAAACTCCTGATTGGACATTTTTTCCCTTCTCATTTTTCCCATTCCAAAAAGTAGAGAAAAAACCAGCTTCAAATTCTTTCTTGATCAAAGTTTTGATCTTCTGACCTTTGGCATTATAAATATTAATTTGAACAAATCCTTTTTGCTTTAAACTAAACTTAATTTCTGTTATCGAATCCTGCTTTAAACTAAATGGATTCGGATAATTATAAAGATGATTTTCAGCAGGTTGGATATTCTGATCATTGATAGCAACCGGCTCAACAATAATAAAATTCTCTTTCGTTTCCGTGATCTGCTCATCACCAAAATCGACTGTAAAACTGACCGTATAACTTCCAACTTCCGTATAAATCCAGGTTGGATCCTGTTCATTGGAATCTGTTATGTCGTCTCCATCCAGATCCCATTCCCAGG
>DRTC01000136.1 GCA_011372345.1 Candidatus Cloacimonadota bacterium | reverse complement strand
GATCAACTTTATGATGAACAGCGAGCAACTATCAGCGGTGATCAGGTTTTAGTGAAAGAAGATTTTGTGATCGGTACGACAGAAACCAAAGGCTGGTACGGAAGTCTGACTACCGACCTTTTCCATCTTTTGTATTTAACTATTTCTTATGAAGATATGTATGGAGATGATGATGTTCATTACAAATCTCTCTGGGGAAAAGCAAGTGTGAACACCGATTTCGTCCCGAAATTCAGCCGGGCAGAGATCGCCTATTCTCAAACCGGATTTGATAAACTGGAACATTTCAAGACTCCCTCCGCACTTGTTACCGGAACTCTCGGATATGATCTCGGAGGAAATACGGAACTCGTTGGAAAATACCAGGAAAGGTATGTTGACTATGACGGTAACGGAGAAATAAACGGCAAGGAAGAAACTGTTAAAACCATGGGATTTGGAGTTGAGTTCAGATTCTAATGTAGTTCAGAACTTGTTCTGAACCCGAACCAAAAATATCTGAATTATAATTTTCTCAATCAAGATGATTGAGTTACAAAATATAAACTTGCCATCCGACAGCTGCCGGATAGCAAGTTTTCATAAAAGATAAAATGTTCGATTTTGGTTGGATAGACGCTCATTGTCATCTCGCAGATGACAGAATTTTCAATAACCTCGAAGATGAAATTTCATCAGCCCAAGATATTGGAATAAATGGTTTTATTTCTTCCATTTTATGTAAAGATGAATATGAATCAATTAAACTTGCCAAATTTTTGAAATTTGGCAAGTTTATAAAATGGTCGGCAGGAATCCATCCTTATTATAAAAAAAGTTCAGAACATGATCTCGAACTTCTGATCAAACTTTGTGATGAAAAACAAATAATCGCCATTGGTGAAATCGGATTGGATAAAAGAAATGACAATTTTGAATGGCAAAAAAAAATCCTGCTGCTGCAGCTCGATCTGGCAAAGAATTATCATCTTCCTGTAATTTTTCATGTTGTAAAAAACTATTATGAGCTTTATAAAATCCTGAAAAATAATTTTCCTGGAACAAGAGGATTTATCCACGGATTTAATTCCTCGAAAGAAGTCTTCGACAATTTCTCCAAATTCGATCTTGGATTTTCACTCAATCTCCATCAGCCTGGAACTGATGTTCTGAAAAATATCATCAAAAGAGGATTTTATTTCTTTGAAACCGATGCTCCTTATCAGAAAGAGAAAGGTTCAAAAGAAGAATTCAATCATTTGAAAAACCTGATAAAAGTTGTGGAAAATGTTTCCAAAATAACTGGAATCGATAAAGAAATTTTGAAGAAAAAACAATTCGAGAATTTCCGGATGTTGTTTGGATAAAAAAACCTTGCGAATGGTTTCGATTTGGGAATTCTTCTTGCTTAACCTTCGCAATGGTTGATTAAAATAGGTAATAATTGCCAAAACTTTTCTTCTCGATTTTGCTTTCTTGTTCCTAAATTCTCCCGAAAGCTTTCGGGAGAAACTGAATTGGATAAAATTATTTTTTCGGTAATGCTTATTCAAAAGGAAATCAAAGAGAAACTTTTTAAGCAATAGTTTTCCCAAATACAATTTGGGAAAAAGTGGAAACTTCACAAATTTATAAAATTTGGTAAGTTTCATCACATTTCGTGAAATTCGTGTAATTCGCTTGTCAGGGCGTAGTTTTAACTAAGACAGGTGGCAATAAAAATATGGATCAATTTCAACGAATTGAACTGCTTTTTGGAAAAGAAGCGATAGAGATATTTCAGAAATCCAGAGTTGCGGTGATGGGACTCGGTGGAGTCGGTTCTTTTGCTGCAGAAGCACTCGCTCGCAGTGGAATCGGTTCGATTTTACTCGTTGATTTTGATAAAGTTTCCATTTCCAACTTGAACAGGCAGATCATCGCATTAAACAGCACCATTGGGAAATTGAAAACTGAAGTTATGAAAGAACGAATTCTTGATATTGATCCTGAAGCAAAAGTTGAAATTTATTCCGATTTTGTCGATAAGGATTCTCGCAGTTTTTTATTGGGAAATGTTGATTTTGTGGTGGATGCGATCGACAGTTTAACTCCTAAAGTCGGTTTATTGGAAGATGTTTATCACCAGAAAATTCCGGTAATTTCCGTGATGGGAGCAGGCAGCAGATTCGATCCGGCAAAGATCAAACTTACGGATATTTCCAAAACTGAAACCTGTCCGCTGGCACGAAAAGTTCGTAAATATCTGCATCGAAGGGGAATTTATCAAGGAATTCCTGTTATTTTCTCAACTGAAACTCCGATTCCTCAATTTGATTTTGAAGCAGGTTCAGAGGAAGATTGGACAACAACGCGCGGACGCAAACGGGGAACTCTCGGTTCGGTTGTTTATCTTCCGGCAATTATGGGAATGTGGGCTGCAAGTTATGTTTTACGGAAGTTGGCGGGGAAGATTTAATTACTTTCCGAAGCTTCCAACAAAGAGACTCTTTCAAATAAGATTCGGAAAGTTTATCACTCAATCTCAATATCAACTTACACTCGAAACCTTCCGAATCCTCTGGCACAAGAAAAATTGAAAGAAAGGCTTCGGAAAGTCTTATTCCATCAATTCCGGAACTTCTTCCTCAATAAATTTCTCCGGAATATTCTTATTCGCTTTTGCTCCTAATTTCTTGATATTTTCAACCCGCGTGATCAAATTTCCTTTTCCGGTTTT
>DRTC01000135.1 GCA_011372345.1 Candidatus Cloacimonadota bacterium | reverse complement strand
GGTAAATATCCTGCAGAAACTTCCCGAAGGTTGGGGAGTTATGGCAGATGATGTGATGGCTGGAATTTATGCGAATCTGATTTTGCAGGTTTTGGTGAGGATTTTTTAGTTATTTTTATAGACATTAATATTCAAGAAGAAAATAGAATAAAAAATAGTTGTTAAAATATCAATATTATAAATTTTTGCATGAAATAAGAAAAACAGGAGAAAAATATGTATAATGTGTTATTAGAAGCGACACCATCACAAGGTGGCGGAATGCAGATGATCATCATGTTCGGTTTGATGTTTGCCATCATTTATTTTTTGATCATCCGACCGCAGAAAAAAAAGCAGAAAGAGCACCAAGCCATGCTGGATAGTCTGAAAGTTCATGACAATGTGATCACCAGCGGTGGTATTTTCGGAAAAGTTGTAAATTTCAAGAAAGAAAAGACGATCGTTGTGATCCGAGTAGATGAAACAACAAACACAAAAATTGAGGTTCAGAGAGCTGCAATAGCCGGAATTATCAGCGAGGCAACTCCGCAGACAAATACGACGAAATAATTTTTTTATGTTCTTTTTTGTTAGTAATAGTTCGTTGTAAAAAATATGGATAAACAAAAAGCTAAAATTCTTTCGGTCAGGATTTACGGAGATGAAACTTTACGAAAAGTATCAGGATCTGTTGAAGATATAACAGATGAAATCCGTCAATTCATCAATGATTTGATAAAGACAATGTATGAAAAAGATGGGATTGGATTAGCAGCTCCGCAGGTTGGAAAATCTCTGCGTATCTTTGTTGTAGATCCCTACTGGTTCAGGGAAGGAAACAAAAAAAAGCCGTTTGTCTTTATTAATCCGGAATTTGTTGAATTTGAAGGAATGCAGGTGAACGAGGAAGGATGTTTAAGTTTACCGGGGATTTTCGAGAAAGTAAATCGGGCTGAAAGAGTTGTGATGAATGCTTTAAATGAGAAAGGTGAAGAAATACAATTGGAAACAGATGGTTTATTCTCCCGAGCTTTGCAGCACGAAAACGATCATCTTGAAGGAATTCTCTTTGTAGATAAAATTCCCAGAATGAGAAAGATATTTATTAAAAAGAAATTAAGAGAATTAGAAAGCACCACAGATGAAAATGGAGTCAACATCAGGGAAAAATGAAACTCTTCTCTGGTCCCCCTCTTGAGAAGCAGGGGATGACGGAATTTCAGAAGTCAATTTATCTTCCTCTCTTTTTAAGAGAGGGCTGGGGTGAGTTAAAAATGAAAAAATGTTAAACAATATCATCTTTATGGGAACACCGGAATTTGCTGTTCCCACTCTCGAACTTCTAAGCAAAACAAAATATAAACCGATTCTTTGTATTACCCAACCCGATAGACCAAAAGGTAGAAAAAAGAGATTATTACCTCCCGCCATAAAGATCAAAGCTCTTGAGCTGAACATACCATTGATCCAACCCGAGAATATAAATTCTCGGGAATCTATTGCGGAGATACAGAAAACAAATCCGGATATAATCGTCACGGTTGCTTACGGAGGATATTTGAAAAGAGAGATAAGGAGACTTCCAGAATTCGGTTGCATCAATCTACATCCTTCTCTTTTACCGAAATATCGCGGTTCTGCTCCTGTAAACTATGCTCTTTTCAACAATGAAAAATTTACCGGAAATACGATTTTCAAAATATTTGCTGAAATGGATGCAGGACCGATAATTTATCAAAGAAAAATCAGAATAAAAGAGAATGAATGTTTTTCAGAACTTACAGACAGGCTTTCCAAAATGGGGGCGGAAGATGTCTTGAAAGTATTGGAGAAAATAGAAAATAACGATTATGAACTGATAAAACAGGATGATTCCAAAGCAACATTCAGCCGCAAAATTGAAAAGCAGGATTTATTGTTAGATTGGTCTTTGTCTTCAGAGAAAATAAGAAACCGGGTAAGAGGTTTGGCAGAACGACCGGGAGTTGTTGCTTCTTTCCGCAGTAAAAGAATAAAAATAATTGAAACCGAAATAATGCAAAATGAATCAATTTCCAAACCCGGAACAGTTATCGATATCATAAAAAATGCAGGAATTGTGGTCGCTACTGTCGATAGTGACCTTTTATTGAAAAAAGTTCAACCGGAAGGAAAGAAGATCATGAATGCTTATGCATTTTATATTGGAGCATTGATCAGAACCGGAGAAAAATTCACCAATGGATTTTGAGATAAACACAAAAGGGAAAAACCTTTTTTTATCTTTATCGACGATCAGCTTGATCCTGATGATGATCGTCACCACTATTTTATGGTGGTTTGTTGCTCCCCGCTTGGAAGATATTCATGAATTTTTAAGACCTTTTTCTTTAACGCTTTTACGGATTTTCTATTTTATTGTGATTCTCGGAATAACCCTTGTTTATCTAACTTCCTACACGAAAAGAAATTTCCTGATCTTTCCTTTTGCAGTGCGGATTTCTATCCAATTCTTGTTTCCGATAACAATTTTATTGGGAAAAACGGTTGGCATCACAAAAGACAAAGTCCGTGAATCTTATGTTCATGTGAATAATTCATTCATCAAGGTCATCAGGAAGAAATTCAAAAATTCCGAGGTTTTGATATTATTACCGCACTGTTTGCAAAATACTGACTGTGGAATTCGCATAACAGTAGATATTAATAAATGTGTAGAATGCGGAAAATGCGATATTGGAGATCTGACAAAATTAGCGGTAAGATATAAAGTTCCGATAGCGATTGCTACCGGTGGAACTCTTGCCAGGAGAATTATCGTCGAGAACCGTCCTAAATTTATCATTGCAGTTGCTTGCGAGAGAGACCTGGTCGATGGTCTGCACGATGTTTTTCCAATTCCGGTTTACGGAGTTTTGAATGAAAGACCGGAAGGTCCGTGCGTCAACACACGAGTTGCAGTGAAAAAAATAGAAAAAGCATTAGAAAGTATTATTAAATGAAAATATTCTACTTAACTTTTTCAAGGTGGCACAACTGTTTCGAGTATTCTGATAAGTATCTGTTTTCAGGCATCTGGACGGAACTACTTAATCATTCACAATGAGCAAAAAAAAAGATAAGAAGAAATTTCTCCGCCAAAATATCAAACTGCAAAATATTGAAATTGGTGATATAAATACATTTGAAGAAGATGAAGTTATAGAAGAAAAAAGGGCTGAAAAGAAAATACCACAAAAAGCAGAAACATCAGATAAATCAGGACTGAAACTTACGGAAGGAAGAGTTTTAGAAGTTAAGACAAACTACAGATGCGTTGTGAATATTGACGAGAAGGAGTTGGTTTGTACTCTAGGCGGACGACTAAAGCAATTGAATTTTGAGACCAGATCGCTGGTTGCTGTCGGTGATTTTGTTCGTGTCGATCTTTCGGAAAATCCAAGAATCGAAGAGATCCTTCCCCGCAAAAATTCACTCTCCCGATTTTCTGAAACCTCCTTCCAAATTGAAATAATAATAGCAACCAATCTTGATCAATTGGTCATTGTTTCTTCCATATTAGAACCGGAAATAAAATTCGGTCTAATCGACAGGTATATTTGTGCTGCGGGAATTTATGAGATAACTCCGATCATTTGTATCAACAAGATTGACCTTGCACGAAATAGAGACGATATTAATAATCAAGTTAGATTTTATCAAAAGAACGGTTATCAGATAATTTATACATCTGCAAAAACAGGAGAAGGTCTGGAAAATCTAATCCAAATCCTGAAAGATAAAGAAACTGTTTTTTCCGGACATTCCGGAACCGGAAAATCTTCATTGATCAATAAAATCCAACCGGGATTGAACCTGAAAGTTATGGATGTTAGTGATTACAGCAAAAAAGGAGTTCACACTACTTCGAGCAGCAGATTAATTTCCTGGGATTTTGGGGGGTATCTGGTCGATACACCAGGTATCAAAACTTTTGGCTTGCACCGGAAAAATAAAGATAATATTCCCTTGATTTTTCCTGGTTTTGCAGAGTTGGCGGGTAATTGTAAATATAATAATTGTTCACATTCACATGAGCATGGTTGTGCTGTTAAAAAAGCAGTGGAGGAAGGTTTTTTCCCAAGAGAAAGATATAGTTCATATTTGAGGATTTGGGAATCGTTGTAGTGTTGGATTCGACTCCAAAACGAAGCATGGAGTTGATAACATCTAGCTATAAAACCAATTGCCAGAACACTCTGACCGGAACAACAATTCGGATAAATCCATTATGAAGTCCGGTCAGCAAAGTTCCTTAATGGAAGTAATTATGAAGAATTTCGGTATTTTTTTCAATCCAAAATATGCACATAAGAAAACGATATTTGATTCTCTAAAAAATCTTTATGAGAATATGGATTTCAAGTATTTTAAATTATCGGAACAGAATGAATTTTTACCGGATTTTATAAAGCCCATCGAGACAACAGAAAAGGTAAAATTAGATTGCATCCTGGTTTTCGGAGGAGATGGAACGATTTTACGAGCCTTACATTTTGCCTTGAAATCAAGTGCTCCGATCTTGGGAATCAATTTAGGGAAGCTTGGATTTTTATCAGAGATCAAGGTTTCGGAATTGGAAAAATCGATCGAGGATCTGAAAAAAAACAAGTTCAAAGTACAATCCCGGATGCTGCTCAAAGCAAGCATCAAAAGAAAAGGAAAGATGATCTTCTCATCTCTGGCTCTCAACGATGCGGTTGTTTATAAAGGACAGGTACCGAAATTGATAGATATTCGCGTATGCAGTAATCGTCGATTTGTCGTCGAAACCCGGTGTGATGGAATCATTGCCGCCACTCCCACCGGTTCGACCGCCTATTCTCTTTCCGCAGGTGGACCGATCCTTTCTCCAGTTATGGATGCGATCGTAATTGCACCTTTGAGTCCGCATATTCTGTCCGTTCGTCCGATGGTTTTTTCTTCAAAGGATGTTTTGAGTTTCAAGGTTAAGGAAATTCCTTATGAGACGATCCTGCAGCTTGACGGTCAAAACACCCACGCTCTTCAAACCAATGATGAGATAATCATCACGGCAGCTCACCAAAAAGTAGATTTCATAAAATTATCAAATAAGACTTTTTATCAGGTATTGCGTAAAAAACTTCACATGGGAAAAAGATGATCAAGAGTTTGCGGATCGAAAATTTCATAATCGTTAAAAAATTAAATTTAGATTTTGAAAAGGGATTAATGGTTCTGACCGGAGAAACCGGAGCAGGAAAATCGATCATCGTGGGAGCGATCGATGTTATTCTGGGAGGAAAAGTTCGCTCCGGGATGGTTTTTGATGAGGAAAAAACAACGCGTCTGGAAGTTGTTTTTATTATCGATAAGCAGAATAAGAAATTTCTGGAATTGCTTTCAAAATATGAAGTAGATATTTCTGATAATGAAGTTTTCTTTACGAAAGAAATTTATCCGAATTTAAAAGCGAAAGCTTTTTTAAACGGAAGAAGAATAACAAATTCCATTATCAAAGAATTCCGGGAAGTATTGCTGGATTTTCACAGCCAGAAAGACCAGCAGAAACTATTGGATAATACTTATCAGCTGGAGATACTCGACAGTTTTGGAAATCTGACCTTGCAAAGAAAAGAATTTGAAGAAAAATTTCTGGATGTAAAAAAAAAAATCAGTGAACTTCAAAACTTAAAAGAACAGGAACAGGAAAAGGAAGAAAAGATAAAACTCTATCAATATCAGGTTAATGAGCTGGAAGAAATTGATCTCAAAGAAGAAGAAGATGAAAAGCTTCAAAACGAACTGAATTTATTAACTCATGCTGAAGAAATAATCGAGCAGTCCGCAGACATTGAACAAAAGGTCTTTGAGAATGAAAATTCAGTTTATGATATTATTAATTATTTTATTGTTCAGCTGACAAAATTTTCCGATGATAATGTACACATAAAAAAATCAGTAGATTTGTTGCAGGAATCTTTAACAAATCTGGAAGAAGCGATTACCGAGATAAGGCAGGTGCAGAATTTTGTAAATCTCGATAAACACAGGCTTAAGGAGGTAGAAAGCAGGCTTGATACTTTAAATATGATCAAAAATAAGTATAAGATGGATATTCCGAAAATACTCGATTATCTAAAAAAAGTAAAAAGGGAGATAGATTTTTATTCTTCGGGGAAAAAACAGATCGAAATTTTGGAAAAGAATTATTCTCAAGAAAAGAAGAAACTACAAGTTTTAGCGGAACAATTAAGTAAAGAAAGACAGAAAATTGCTCTGAAATTTGAAAAAGAGATCGTGCAGAATATTAAGAAATTAGCTCTTCCGGAAGCAAATCTAAAGATAAGATTTGACAAAGTAAATACAAAAAAAGAATTTACTTCGGATTTTAAATATCTGACGCGTAGCGGTCAAGATGAAATCGAGTTCTTTTTTTCTGCGAATAGGGGTGTGAAGATGCAGCCTCTTAAATATGCTGCATCCGGAGGTGAATTTTCTCGTGTGCTTTTAACAATAAAAAAAATTTTATCCGGCAAGATGGATAAAAAAACGATCATTTTTGATGAAATCGATACGGGCATCGGGGGAAATATAGCGAAATTACTCGGTAAATTTATTGCCAATATCGGCAAATCCCATCAAGTAATTTGTATTACGCACTTACCGCAGATAGCAGCTTTTGCGGATAATAATTATGCCATAAAAAAACGAAAAGGCACAAAATTTCCCGGAATTGAGATAAAGAGATTGAATGAAAAAGATAAGAAAGAAGAAATTGCCCGAATGTTAGCCGGAACAGGCTCAAAATTAGCATTGAAATATGCTGAAGAAATTCTAAAAAAAAATAATAAGGAGATTTAATTAATGATTAGTTTAAGAAAAAGCACACAATACATTATTATAATTTTGATATTTGCACTTTCCATTTATATTGGATTAAGAAATTCAAACTTATTAAAAGACACGGGAAAAGTCATAAAAACGGATACCTCCAAAACTGACGAAATGTTCCAGAAAGAATTGAACTATAAAAAAATCAGGCTGGTTTATTATGTAGACAATATTCCTGAAACAATCGCGCAGATCAATGAAAGTTTAAAACATGAAGAAACCGTCACCAAATTTTCGGAAACAAAAAGCGGGCATTATACAACACTCTCCGAGATCCCGGGAACAGAATTCCAGCAAGTTATCAAAAACTTAAGGGAAATCGATGGTTTGAAGGAAGATATCGTCAAGACTGAAAAACCTTCTGTCTTTGATATTAATGTTGAGGATCATATTTCAAATAAGAAATTAGCAAAAGTACAAATTCAGGAAAGGATGAAAAGTTCCAGAATATCTCAAGAAGAAAGTGAAAGATTAATAAGCCAGCTCGATAGAGTACAAACTTCGATCGACAGTCTGAACAAATTGAAATCACTTGATGAGCACAATGTAAAAAACGATCTTATTTATCTTACTGTGATCAAGAATATCAGATCGAGCGAGAGTACCAGGAATAAAGTTAAAACATTTGTGACAACGACAATCCTTTTCCTGGCTATATTTACAGTTGGTTTGATACTGCTTTATCTTCTGATGGTACTTCTTTTCAAGCTGATCACCGTTTTGGGAATTAGAACAGCAAAAGAAGGAAGTTCTTCATATTATAATTACCGGTATTACAGAAAAGGACACGGTAGGTATCGCAGACCGTACAGTAGAAGCACTAAAAGAATAAACAAAAGCGACAAAGATAAGTCTAAACGCAGGGAATAAATTATGGAAGCCTGGATGGTTTGGGTCGCAATCGGTGT